>CBFGPN010000233.1:0-5426 GCA_965650675.1 uncultured Cellvibrio sp. | reverse complement strand
TCAGCATTTTTTAATTCCGTCGATTGTAATTGATTTAAAAACTGATAGGCAAAATAAGCCGGTTTTTTAATCCCTTGTGTATTCATTAAACCAAAACCACCATGAAATGCTTCAAAGCGTGGGCCCGGTTCTTCGAAAATATCTGTAAATACCCAATAGGACATAGATTGAACTACACCGCTGACTTGTTTTAATTTTTGCAAAATATAAGCAGCTTGATGATAGCTATCATGAGTTGGATCTGCAGGTGTATAGGATGAACTCCATTCGGTGTAATGCAATTCCAGATTGGGCATGGCCGATTCTGAAATTTCTTTTCGATTTCTTAATACATCACCACTGACTGCCCATTCATCTTTTGCCAGTACTGTCCCGGTACTACCAAACTCATCGAGAAAACCCTGATGAACACCATAAGAATGGGTGCTGACAAAATCCAGTGGCACTTTATTTTTAACACAGAAGTCGATCATTTCCGGAATCCAGGCTGCACCTGCTGTAGCGGGGCCACCCACTTTGTAGTCTGGATTAACACTTTTTATCGCTTTGGCTGCATGAGCATAAAGTTTAAAATAGTCTTGCTGCGAACCCGCCCAAAATCCTTCGAGATTGGGTTCATTCCAGACTTCAAAATACCAACTTGCAACTTCTTCTGCGCCATAGCGCTCAGTGAAATGTTCAGTTAGTTTTTTAATTAAGGTTTCCCATTTTTCATAACTGTGTGGTGGCGTGACATTACCTCGCCACCAGAAAATAGTTTTATCGCCGCTGGCAAGGGAAGAGGGCATAAAACCCAATTCAACAAAAGGTTTCATGTTGATGCTGAGGATGTAGTCGAAAAGTGCATCAATATATTGGAAGTTATATTGTTCTTTTCCCTGGGCATTGATGCGATACACGCCCATATCATCTGTTAACAAACCATGCATACGGATGTAACGAAAATCCGTATCGCGTTTTATTTCAGCAAGTTGCTGCTGCCAATCAGCACGCAAACCTTCATTAGCGCGACCGGCACCAACGCTGGTTTTAAAAAAAGTATCAAAATCACCTTGAACCTGCTTTATATCAATCTCAATATTGCGATCCTGTGACCAGGCAGGGATATTCAATAGCAAAATACCGAGTAAAAAATATTTTATTGATTTCATAATGTTCCTGTCGTTTTTAATCATTATCTATTTTCGTCATCCCTGCGGAAGCAGGGATCCAGTTTTTCATTTATTTTTTTCCTGCGCCTTCAAGCAACGCATCCAATGTTTGTTGTTCCAATACAGTGTTGGAACTTCTGCTCAGGGCAGTACCTGTATCCCAATAAAAAGGAATCAGACCATTCGCTATAGATTGTTGGGTAACGTATTTAAAATAATAGGCTCTGGATGCAAGGTGTAGTGCTAATGCATCACCGGTTAAATTATCGCGGCGTTGTGAGCCAAACTCGCCAACAATTAAAGGGATTCCTTTATCAACAAATTGGGTTTTCATTAAACCCAGTAATTCATCAACCTTTTCTTCTTCACCCCAGGTTGGGTTGTGTGCTGTGTCGGTGGTTGAATGAAAATCTTTACCCCAATAATAAAATTGGTTGCCCCAGGATTCATCTTTGGTCATTCCTGTGAAGTTCCAGGGCGAGTAGAAGTGTATTTCGGCCATTAAACGATTAGGCGTTGTATCAACAGGCATTTGTGTCATGAGTTGATTGGTTAATTCAATATCTGTATTGGGGCCTTGCACAATTAATACCCGATAAGCATTTTTTCCGCCAGTCGAACGCACTGCATCGATAAAGGTTTGATGATAGGACAATAAAACATTCATCCTTGCAATTTTTTCAGCATTGCTTGTCGAGCCATCGGATGCACTGACATTAGGTTCATTGGCACTGGCAAACATTAAATGTTCATCGAAGTCACGCAAGTGAGTGGCAATTTGTTCCCAGAAGGCTTTTTGTTTTAAATTATTTTCAGCTTGTTTTGCAGTGGTGACATTATTTTCCAACCAGCCGCCATCCCAATGAATATTTACAACCACGTAAATATCATTATCAACACAATATTTCACGACTTCCTTAACTCTGTTTAACCACTCAATTTCAATTTGAGCAGTAGTTTGATCCGCATACTGATTCCAGGAAACGGGAAGCCGAATTGCATTGAAGCCGGATTGTTTTACAAACTTGACATAATCTTCAGTGATTTTTGGATTGCCCCAATAGGTTTCACTTTTTCCTCCTGTGGCTTCAAGCGTATTTCCTATATTCCATCCCAATGACATTTTGGCTGCCAATTCAACAGCATTACTTTGCATGCCCGTCATATCCGCAGCAAGTGGATTGGTATTGTAGCTGGGGAAACTATTTACCTGGCTTGCACTGGAAACGCTGACTGATTGTGAGCTTGAAGAGACAGAAGAAGAAATTGATGAACTGGATACAACAGTTGATGAACTTATTCGACTGGAAACAGATTCACTGCCTTTAGAACCACCGCTACTGCCGCATGCTGTAATTAATGACACAGCTCCGAAAAACACTAATGTGTTGATTAGTTTCATATTGACTCTCACCTCGATTTATATTTGAACGCATTATTTTTTGTTTTGGTTTTAATGTTGTGGTCTGATTAGACCACAACATGTTCCGCTTTAAAAATTTGTATCGTTAATTTTTGTTTTTACTTGTCTGGTTGATTTGGTTTTTAATTACCGTGCAGCATTGACAATTGTGCTGATTAAATTTGGATAAACCTGCGCGCCGGTATTGCGATTAAATAAACCTGTTGTGTTATCGCCTGTAGCACCAATATCCCAATACATAGGCACTATTCCCCGGGTATAAGCGGCTCTGGTGATGTATTGATTCCAATAGGTACGATATCTTTCGGCTCCAGATATATTCAATCGCGATGTTGCAGCATATTCCCCAAGAATTACCCCCATACCCGCGTCAATGAATTTGGTTTTCATTTTTTGCATTTGTGCATCTGCAAAAGGCTCGTTTGCCCAGGTTTCCGTAGCGGCAGGATTAGTGGCAATGTTGCCCCATTGCCAAATCGTATCATTATCATTCAACGTAAAGTTGTAAGGATCATAGTAATGTACTTCTACCATTAAACGATTGGACGCTGAATCAGTTGGTTTTCTGAAAAAATTGACAGTGTGATCAATATTGGTATTGAAACCTTGCACCACCAAATGACGTGAAGCATTGTTGCCACCGGTAGCACGCACCGCATTCACAAATGTTTGGTTGAAACTATTTTGTACTGTGTAATATTCAACCGTTGGCGTACCATAATCACCATCTTTTAGCACTTCATTGGTACCGGCAAATAATAAATAGTCATCATAGTTTTTAAAGTTATTGGCGATTTGTGTCCAGAACTTTGTAATGCGGGTATTGACCATTGATTGTTGCGCGTAAGTTGGCTGCATCCAGCCACCATCCCAGTGGATGTTGATCATGACATACAAACCTGCGTTTCGTGCGTAATTTACCACTTCAGTAACACGGGCCATCCAGCTGGCACTGATATTGTCGTTGGCATCTGCATATTGTTTCCATGACACAGGAATGCGAATTGATCTGAAACCCGCAGCTCTTACTGAATTCATCAGTGTTTGGGATGCCTTCGGATTCCCCCAGTTTGTCTCACCACCTATGGCCTCCAGAGTATTACCAAGATTCCAACCGGGGGACATTTCTTTCGATAAATTCAGGCTGGTGATATTTCGCATACCTGAGACAGTGATTGAAAATGTACGGGTAGTTTTGGCACCACAAGTGTTTGTGTAAACGGCTGTAGCAGTACAACTTGCGGAGGGTGATACTGTTTGTTCGCGTGAACTACCGGAGGTTCCGCAACCGCTCCAGGACCAGGAGCCGCCGCGAGTCGGGTGTGGGCCAAACACTATTTGGTTTCCTGAGCTAATAGTGGCGCTGGAGACATTATTCCAGGTGCCCGCGATTTTTATATAAGGCGTTACTGCAGTTGCTGTGCAGGTTTGCGCCTGTGTTGTGGCAATTGCAGATGACAAAATCAAGAGTAAAGAAAAGTATTTGAATATATTATTTTTCATAAATCCTCACTTATTGTTTAGGGTTGATTACAGATTTCTGATAAATCTTCGACTATCAAGTGGAACAGCAATCGTCCTTTAATTATTATTATGTTTTTACATCAGGCCTTATTCACAACGGGTCAGTGTCGAATTTGCATTTTTTACCGGGGTTTTTAGTATATGAACTGTTTGCAAATTCGCTTTTTGAAAAACTGCTTTATGTAATGTCCCATGGGATTCTGCTAACAACAGACTGGGTGACGAATTGATGCTGTAAATTTCGCAGTGATAAGCGGCATACTGTTTATTGGCGGACACGATGCTTGCATTAACAATCAGGTTATCCATTTGCAGTTCATGGTGAACATTTATTTCACACTCGGATATGAAAGATTGTTCCAGAGTCTTATATCCAGCAATTTGTGCGGCATAATCAAAAATGCACCCCAAGACTCCGAATTGCCCATTAGCTATACCCTTGCTGGTGAGTTTCAAGGTAACTTTTCCCACACCTTGTTCAATTAAATCGATAGAGAAAAAAGTTTTTAAAAGATGAGTATCTACAATTTTTTGAGCTTGGTTCATAGGTTTCATTCCGTCTAATCACTTATTATTTTCTTGCCGTGTTTTCACCAATAAAAAACCCGCACGTACCAATATGGTTACTCCGAGGCGGTGCGGCGGGGGAAGGTGAAATGAAGAAAAGTTTGCTCAAAAAGCGGAACAGGCGGTTAATCCTTGCGCGAAAAACTCTATCAATTTACAAAAAGTTGAAGTTTTTTTGATTTTAGTTGAATACCAATAACTCACCTGGTCGCAAAACCTACAAAACAGCAGGTTTAGCCTGCTGTTTTTTTACTGGATATTACAAGCCCGTAATAGGCGAAACCTCCCAGTTTCGGTAAGCAGCGGCACCAGCACTTTGATCAGCTCTGAGTTTCAATCCGATAGTTTGGTAGAGGTTGACTTGGGACATGCCGCCAACATCCAACACCCGTCCACCGGAAATACCTGCACCACCGACCAACATAGGTACGTTGGAATTACCGTGTTGATCAGGATCACCCATATCCGACACCTGGGTCACAATGGTTGAACTCATCAATCCAGCTGCACTTAATTTATCCAGAAGGTTTTTGGTCAGGCCTTGCATATACACCATGTCTTCATTGAACAGTGTCTGGTTAAAGTGGTGCGACAAATGCGACATACGACCACCCAGTGCATCAAAAATGTGGTTGTGTGTGTCATCACCAAAAGCAATTGAAACCGATGCCGTCAAATTACAACTCAGCGCCAACACAATAATATCCGTATGTACTTTCGCCAAAGCATCAAAACCAGTCGCCGAACTGTTGGATGGTCGT
>CBFGPN010000232.1:0-5437 GCA_965650675.1 uncultured Cellvibrio sp. | reverse complement strand
TTGATGAGCTGGAAAAATTAATTCCTGCAGAACTGGAAGCTTTACCGCGCAATAAAGAAATTGAAGACTGGTGCAGCAATTTATCTCTGGACAGTGTTGATCTCTGTCAGGGTGATTTTTCGCGACGATTACCTGTAGAGCGATGGTGGAAGCTTTGGCAAAACATCGCTGTTTTTGCCGGCATCTGTCTGGCTGTAACTATCGTCAGTCTAATGATTCAAATTCGCCAATTAAATAAAGAAAGTTTGCAATTACGTGTTGCCATGGAAAATGCAGCTCGTACAGTAATTCCGCAAGGCAAGTTAACCAGTGTTGAAAAACAAGTAGCCAATTTGCTTTCACAGTTGCAACCTGCACAACAATCAGCAGGATTAATGGAACTGTTGGCAATGAGCTTGCCGGTTGTGAGCCAATCACCTGATGTAAAAATCAAAGCACTGAATTACAGCCACGAAACCGGTGAGTTGGCAATCAGTGTACAAGCAAACGATTTTGCTGCGTTTGAACGTATGACAAATGCGTTAAAAGAACAAGGCATGCAAGCAGAAATTCTTAATGTAAACGCACAAGGCGATACACAATCCGCGCGTTTACGAATTCATAAATAGGTGAGCTGATGAATCAGGTATGGACGTTTCTCAATAAATATAATCGTCGGGAACAATTGTTGATTCTCGGCTTGGCTGCGTTTTTAGTGGTATTTATTTTTTGGGCAGTCATTATTTCTCCTTTAAATAAAAAGCGGGATTTACTCATTCGACAAAATACGGCCACCAGTGAATCACTGGGGCAAGTGCAGATGATGGTTGCGCAAATTCAACAGTTGCAAAATCAGGGCGCACAAGCCCAGTCGAGTGAAAATATCAGTGGTGTGATAGATACCAGTTTGCGCAACAATGGTTTAAAAATGGATGGTTTCCAGCCGGGTCCCAGTGGTGATGTTCGCGTACGCCTGGAAGCAGCGCGTTACGATTCGCTGATGCAATGGCTCTATGAACTTGAGTATCGGCATGGCATCCGTATCCTGGAAATTTCACTGGCCGAAACGCGCGATATTGGTGTAGTGACAGTCAACCTCAGACTACAAAAAATTTAGTGAATTATTCTTATGTCAAAAAGCTCATCAAAAATAAAAAATAATCGTGTGATTATATTGGGTGCCATTTTATTTTTACTTTTTACACTCTCTCGCGTGCCTGCTGATTGGGGTGCATGGTTGATGACCCGACAACCCGGTCTGGGGTTGAGCGGAATTAGCGGCAGCTTATGGAAAGGCCAGGCGAGCATGGCCAGCATGACCATTGAAAACCAGACGATTACACTCGGAAAACTGCAGTGGGATTTGCAATTACTATCACTGATAACCTTATCGCCTTGTGTGAAAGTAATTGCATCAGGCCAGGCACAAACATTTAATGGTACGGTATGTTCTGCTCGCGGCGGTGTCATCATAAAAGATGCAGACATCAGTTTGCCTGTGGCTTTGGCGCAAGCAAAAATTCCGGTACCGGTAAGAGGTGATTTGTCTGTGCATTTTTCCGAATTGCGATTGCGAGGCAATATTCTGCTCAAGCTGGCAGGCAATTTGAATTGGAGTAATGCACAAGCGAGCAATCAGGTTCAATGGATTCCGCTTGGCAGTATTGCCGCCGAATTTACGGATAATGGAAAAAATGGTGTGCGTGCGAAAATATTTGATCTGGAAAGTGATGTGGATTTGGCATTGGATCTTGAATTGCGAGCACCCAGTGGTGGTTCCGCAAAAGGCCAATTGGATGTTCCGCAAACCATGATTGATCGCTACAGGCTCGCTGATTTTTTAGCTTTTGTGGGTCCGCAAACGACTCAGGAAGATGGTAAAACCCGTTATCAAATCCAGCAGGAATTTTAAGTGCAGGGGATTGGCGATAGTTCGCTATAGACAGTTCCCTGCATTTGGATTTTTTCTATGAAAATTCTTTTCCCAATTTTTTTTCTAATTTTTTTTCCTTCGGTTTTTGCGCAAACCATGAAATGGCATGGCGACGAACAGGCCATTATGGGAACTCGAATTTCTGTACAGGTTTGGATGGAGGATGATAAAAAAGCCGAAGCCGCCATTGCAGCAGTTATGGATGAAATGCGTCGAGTTGATAATGAATACAGCCCATGGATTGAAACCAGTCAGTTATATAAGCTAAATCAGGTTGTTGCCAAAGCAACGCAAAAAACCCCGGTAACTATTTCACCGGAATTAAGTTTTATTATGGATAAATCTTTTTATTACAGCAGAATCAGTGAAGGCGCTTTCGATATCACCTTTGCCTCACTTGCACGCTATTATGATTACCGCGCAAAATTAAAACCCAGCGAAGCCCAGCGTGAAAATTTATTGCCAGCAATCAATTACCAACACATTCATCTCGATCCAAAAAATCATCGAGTGTGGTTTGATCACGACAAGGTGTATATAGATTTGGGTGGTATTGCCAAAGGTTATGCTTGTGATCGGGCAATCGGGATTTTGAAAGAGTTCGGTGTAAAAAGTGCAAGTGTGACAGCGGGCGGTGATACGCGGCTGCTGGGAAATAAATCCGGCAAACCCTGGATGATTGGCATTAAAAATCCGCGCGCAGAAGAAGGTGTCGCTATTACCTTGCCATTGGAAGATACAGCTGTTTCCACATCGGGGGATTACGAGCGTTATTTTATCGATAGTAATGGCGAACGCGTTCATCATATTATTAATCCAAAAACCGGCAAATCCACCAAGGGTGTTATGAGCGTTACAATTCTTGGTCCCAACGGAATTGATACCGACGCATTATCGACAACGGTTTTTGTGATGGGCGCAGAAAAAGGTTTGGCTTTAATCAATCAATTACCCGGTTTTGATGCCATTATCATCACTGAGCAGGGTAAAGTACTTTACAGTAACGGGCTAATGGCACCGCAATAATGTATACAGGGAGGTTAAGATGCATTTTTTTATTATCTCAATACTAATCCAGATTCTAATTGTTATTCACATCATCAAAACAGGTCGCTCAACAACCTGGATATGGGTTGTTGTCATGTTGCCATTGGCTGGTAGTGTTGCTTACCTTGTTTTGGAAATTATTCCGGATTTGATGGGCACGCGAACCGGTAGACGTGCAATGCATAATATTTCAAAAACCATTAATCCCAATAAAGATTTAAATCGTGCTGCAATCGATTTGGAACGGGCCGATACCGTAGAAAATAATATGCGACTTGCAGATGAACTTTTAGATCGCAACCAATTCATTGAGGCAAAAGAAATTTATGCGAAATGTTTGCGTGGGGTACATGAAACTGATCCGGTGATTATGGCGGGTTTGGCAAAAGCCGAATTCGGTTTGGGTGATTTTATTGCGGCAAAAAACATTCTGGATCGTTTAATTGAAACCAATCCTGATTATAAAAATGAAGATTGCCATTTGCTTTATGCCAGATCGCTGGAAATTCTTAATGATATTTCCGGTGCTGAACACGAATACCAGGTTCTTGTGAAATACTACTCCGGCCCCGAAGCTAAATTTCGTTACGCTTTGTTGTGCAAGCGATTGGATAAAATGATGGAAGCTAAAAAATTACTGGAAGACATTATTTCAACGTTTCGCACATCGGGAAAACATTATGGGTATTTGCATAAAGAGTGGTTGGTGAAAGCAAGGAATGAATTGGATCAGATGTGATAAGGAACATGTATACCGGGTTCGTTCGCTGAAAAATCTTTTGTGTTACGGGTAATCAGTAGACGATTTTGAGTTAACGCAGTTGCCCAAATAATGGCATCGGGCAATTTAATTTTATGTTGTTTGCGAATTGATACGACTAAATCACTGACCTGATCGTCAATTTCGATGTTTGAAAATTCGTTTAGAAAACGTCGAATTATGGATTCTGTTTCTGATGTTGTCCCGACAAGAACTTCCATTCGGGTAATAAAACTAATGGCTTTGTCAGAATAGCGTTCAAGTTCAGTTTTCGCCTGTTCAACACCATTGAGGTAGTCAATTAATATATTGGTATCAAAAAGAACTTTTACCATTCTGAACGTACCTGCTCTTGATAAGTTAATCCATCGATTTTGCGATCTTTCCAAAGGCCAAAAGCATCTGCGTTATCAGATTTATTTTGTTCTATATAAAGCCCTATTGCCTGACGTATAGCTTCTGCCCGTGAAAGCTTTTTCACTTCACAAATTTCAGCTAACTGATCAATTTGTTTTTCCGGAATATCAACTAATGCGCGCATAACACCTCCGATATACATGATATGCATATCATATATCATCGATGAGCATTAACAAGCCTTGAATAATCCCCGACCAACCCCATATAGCCTCCACTTATCAAATCCTTGCTGGCCAGTAAGGGCACACATTCAGTTTTAGGGAGGCAAACCCGTGTCAACTAACGATTATCAAGAAGTGGAAAAAGCAACAGAACCTGAAATGGATCAGGCCCAAACAGAGGCTCAAGCCGGGCAAGAGCCTGATGTGGAGACGCTAAAGGTACAGTTGGCAACTTTGGCAGCAGCTTTTGAATCAGCAAAAGAGCAATCCTTGCGTGCGCAGGCTGAGGTGCAGAACATTCGCCGTCGTGCCGAGCAGGATGTGGAGAAGGCGCACAAGTTTGGTTTGGAAAAAATGGTAAATGATCTTTTGCCTGTGGTAGACAACCTTGAGCGTGCGTTGACCAGTATTGACCCTGCCAATGAAGCGTTTGCAGCCATTACTGAAGGCATCAAGCTGACGCACAAATCCTTTGTGGATGCTTTGGCGCGTCATCAAGTGAAAGTGGTTGATCCACAGGGCGAACCTTTTGATCCCAATCTGCACCAAGCCGTTTCTGCCGTCCCTAATCCCGATGTGGAGCCCAACACCGTTATCACCTGTTTCCAAAAAGGTTACACCCTGCATGGTCGATTGGTGCGCCCCGCGATGGTTGTGGTCTCGCAATGACCACAAATTAATGGGGGATTTTTTCAGGCACGCCTTGAATTTTTCAAGCTGATGCCAATATAGGGATCAAGCGCCGCCAAAGGCGGCAACAACCGACAAATTACTTAGCGATTTTTTACCGATTTTCAGGAGCATCATCATGGGCAAAATTATTGGCATAGATTTGGGCACTACCAACTCATGCGTTTCTATTATTGAATCCGGCTCACCCAAAGTGATCGAAAACGCTGAAGGCGATCGCACTACACCATCAATTATTGCTTTCAGTAACGATGGTGAAATTTTGGTTGGCCAAAGTGCAAAACGCCAGGCGGTCACCAATCCACACAACACACTTTATGCGGTCAAGCGTTTGATAGGCCGTAAATTTAAAGATGATGTGGTGCAAAAAGACATCAAGATGGTGCCTTACAAAATTGTCGCAGCTGACAATGGCGATGCCTGGGTAGAAGTAAAAGGTGATAAAAA
>CBFGPN010000231.1:0-5479 GCA_965650675.1 uncultured Cellvibrio sp. | reverse complement strand
TTAAGGCTGCCAAATATTCATATATCAGATCTCGGATGTTTTCCGATTTATCTTCAAATGAAAATTCAATTTTCTGTATGAACATGAAAATACTTACCCAACAAATTACGGAAATTTTACTTCATAAAAATCATGATAAACCCGATTTACTTCAGGGTGCCAATCACCACCTTCTACTTCTATATTTTCAATACCCATCTTTTTTAGTGATTCAATATCATAATAAAATCCTTTGTATTTTTGCGAGAAGCAAATATTTCTATAAATTCCTTTTTGCCCATAAGTTGGCAAATCATTATTAACTTTCATACTTGAAAAATATTCTTTTTCAAGATTCACTAACTGGAAAAACCATACAATTCTCGAATCAGGCAACCGCATATTCAAAGCATCCAAAATATAATCTGGAGGCGGCTTATCATCATTATAGATAGACACCCCAATAGTCTTGGTTGTTTGCCCCACAGTGGTATATAGAGCAGCTTCTAATAATCCCTCCTGCTGATACCCGCCATGAAATCCTAAAATAGCGTTTTGTTGAATAATTTTTTTATTGCCTGCTACAAAAATATAATTCGCGCAAGCCGATAAACACATGCCTACAACTCTAACATTAAACCCTCTTGATTTAATGAGCTTACCTATAGCGATAGCAGTAAGCATACTTCCACCCTCACTGCTAAGAACAACCTCATTGATCTCAGGGTGTTTTTCAATGACCTCCTTGAGGAGCAAATAGGATTCATGAGTGATCGATCCGCTTAATGTAATAAACCCTCGCGAAGTATCGGCATATATCATCATTGAACTTAAAAATAAATAACAGGCAAGAATGTAAGTCAGTGGATTGCTGAAGGGCATACGGTATTTCCATATTAAAAATTATTTGTATAAACCAATGGTGCCTGATTCAGTAGCATTAGTGCAATTAAATTATTGAATTTGGACAGACGTAGAGTCTGCCCCGGAAGTATTGAGTTAATTCTTAGAAAGACATTTCAAGGTAGTCGCTGCTGCCGATGTTCTATTCTCCACGCCTAACTTCCGAAAAATTTGTTCCAGGTGTTTATTGACGGTTCTTGGACTCATATCGAGAATTTGCGCAATTTCGCGATTGGTTTTGCCTTTGGCTATCCACAATAGTACATCTGCCTCGCGGCCTGTTACGGCAAACTGCTGCTTGAGGATTTGCATGTCTTCTTCAACTTGATGTGCTGAACTTAATCGCAATAAATATTCTGTGCCTTGCAAATTCACTATTTCCACACACAAGGGAATTTTCAAACTGGAGATGGTTAATTGCCGACCGGATTCCGGTTTATGGCTTAACCAGTCGCGTAATTGTTGCGTGATTTTTTCTTGTAATCTGGTGCTGTCCAATGTCGCTTCTGCTTTTGCCAGTAACGAATAAGCTTGAGGAGTTGCCCAACGTAATTGGCCGGTTGAATCCAGAGTTAACAAATAATGGCCTGCTGTATCCAAAGCTGCGCGTGCAGTTTGTGTCATATGGGCATTGGCAAGATGGACACGCATACGCGCCAATAATTCATCGATTTTAATCGGCTTGGTGACATAATCCACACCACCTGCACCCAAACCTTTTACGATATGTTCGGAATCACTCAAACCCGTCATAAAAATAATCGGTACATCCGCAAGTTGTGGATTTTGTTTCAAACGCTTACAGGTTTCGAAACCATCCATATTCGGCATTATGGCATCCAGCAAAATAATATCAGGACGCATATTTTGGGTAATGGTCAAAGCTTGTGCGCCCTCAAGTGCAACCAATACCGTAAATTTTTCATGCTCCAGTACATCATTCAACATATGAATAGTATCGATGGAGTCATCCACTACCAATACAACATTATTACTGCTCATCATTTACTATCTCCAGCTCTACGGCTTGTCTGTAATTGCACTGTAGTCATCAATTTCACTGAGTATGGCTTCAAATTGAAAGTTATTTGCACACTTGATTATCTTTTCAAAAAAAACATTTTGTGCATCGTCATAAATAGCCGTGTTTTTTAATTGCTCTATTTTGTTAACCAAACCTTTTTTATGGCCTATTGCGGCAAGCCGCGATATTTCATCCAAATCCTTGCCAGTAATCTCACCTTTTTTATCGGTAGCAATTATTTTTGTTGCTACAGATTCCGATTTTGATAATTCCGGGGCAGGTAAATTTTCATAAGTCCAGGTTAAATTTAATAATCGCCCCAGGTGATCCAATAGTAATTGCAACCTTACGGGTTTGATCAGATAGGCTTGATGCAAAGGAGGCGTTTCAGTTGCTGAAGGCTCCAGTGAATTACGACCTTCGCTGGCATCTGCGGATACCATCATCACAGGTTGAAAATATCCTGCTTCACGTAATTGTTTTACCAGCTCCCACCCATTCATTTCAGGCATTGATACATCCAGTATAAATAAATCAATGGCCAATCCCTTTTCATTTTCGGCTGCTAATTGCAGCAAAACCCGTTGCGGGTTTTCAATATCAATAACATCAAATCCCATGGGTAACAGCATGGCCTTCATAAGCTGCCTGTGTGATGCATCATCATCAACCAGCATCAAACGTTTTGTCGATTCCTGATACCCCAATATAGATTGTTGTACCAGGGTTATGGATTGATTTTGTGTTTGTGTAATGGCCGATAACATCAAACTGATTTTAAATTGACTGCCTTGATCAAGCCGACTATTAACACTGATTTCACCGCCCATTATCTCTGTCAGTAATCGTGTAATGGTTAATCCCAAACCGGTACCCGTAGTGTTAGAACCAGGTCTACTGACTCGTTCAAAAGGTCTGAAAATCCTTTCCAAATTTTCCGGTGCTATACCTTCGCCTGTGTCACTCACCACAAATTCAGCCACCTGATTGCGATAACGAACACTGAAAGTCACATTACCTTTGCTGGTATATTTAATAGCATTGGATAAAAGATTAATTAATATTTGCCGCAAACGTTTTTCATCCGTTCGCACAAATTCCGGTAAAAAATCTTTGCATTCGTAAATAAACATCAACCCTTTTGCTTCAGCTTGCAAACGAAACATATTCACCAGTTGTTCCAATAATAATGCAATGCGAACTTGATCTTGATGCAAATCCAAACGCCCCACTTCAATTTTGGAAATATCCAGCAAACCTTCAATCAAGTCAGCCAAATGCTCACCACTGTGACGAATAACACTCAAGGCTTCACGTCTGTGCACAGGAATATCAGGATCTTTTTCCAGCAGTTGTGCATAGCCTAAAATTGCATTAAGTGGTGAACGCAATTCATGGCTAATGCCGGTGAGATATCGACTCTTGGCTTGATTGGCCGACTCCGCCTCCTCTTTGGCTTTTTGCAAAGCTTGATCTGTGCGGTCATGTGCTTCAATTTCTTCCATCAACAAACGGGTTTGCCTTTGTGATTCTTCCTGAGCTACCAATCGGCTTTCATGTGCCAACACAAACAACCAGCTGACAATACCGGTCACTATTACCAGTAGGAAAAATACTTTCCACAAAGTCGCCTCAAGCAAAGCCGCTGTTTCGGCAGCATCGATTGGTGTTTGAAAATAAATCAACGACAATAAAATGGCTGACAACCCATTAATTAAAATCACCAACATTAAAAAATGCCCTAACCGGGAATTGAGACTGGTGGTAATGGATTGCGGTAAAAAATAAGTAAAAAATGTCGATAATTGTTCGCGATAATTTGCACCGGGTTTACAGTAATCCTGACAACGTGCATCCAATGAACAACAGAGCGAACAAATATGGCCCGCATAAGCCGGGCAATAGGTCATGTCTTCCACTTCAAATTTATGTTCGCAAATACAACAAGAGATCGTTGGCTGA
The DNA here is from genome assembly GCA_965650675.1 of uncultured Cellvibrio sp. Taxonomy (GTDB): domain Bacteria; phylum Pseudomonadota; class Gammaproteobacteria; order Pseudomonadales; family Cellvibrionaceae; genus Cellvibrio. The sequence goes on along the minus strand of CBFGPN010000231.1, from coordinate 1,611 downwards.
TGAATTTCCGTTTCCAATTGTAAATTCACCGTAGGTCGCGCCAGATAATAACGACCTTTTGTAAAATAAGCGATCAAAGGTGCAGTAATTAAAGCAGCTGCCAAGGCAATAAAATGCGATAAAGCCTGTGCAATTTCACCCGATATTCCCGCATGACAAAGAATGCCGATTAACGATGCCAATAACATGGAGCCAAAACCAACCGGATTAATATCGTAAAGATGTGCGCGTTTAAATTCGATATGTTTTGGACTTAATCCCAAAGGTTTGTTGATCACCAAATCTGCAACCAATGAACCCAACCAGGCCACCGCAACAATGCCATAAAATCCCAAGGTCTGTTCCAATGCGCGATAAACACCTAATTCCATTAACAACAACGCAATTGCCACATTGAATACCAACCAGACTACGCGCCCGGGATGGCTGTGAGTTAATCGCGAAAAAAAATTCGACCAGGCAATTGAACCCGCATAAGCGTTGGTTACATTAATTTTCAGTTGACTGAGAATCACAAAAATTCCGGCGACTGACAAAGCGGCTTCCGGTGAGTTGGCAATATAACTAAACGCAATCATATACATGCGAGTGGGGTCAGCCGCTTCCGTTTCAGCAACACCATGATTTAATGCCAACACCGCCAAAAAAGATCCCGCCAAAATTTTAATTGCACCAATCACTATCCAACCCGGCCCACCGGCAATTAATGCTGCCCACCAGCGCCAGCGTTGATTGGGTTTTGCTTCAGGCATAAAACGTAAAAAATCAACTTGTTCACCAATTTGTGCGATCAATGAAAAAATAACTGCCGATGCTGCACCAAATAATAAAATATTGTATCCGGATTGCTGATTGGATTCATTATCACCCGTATTAATTTTGCCAGCATATTCCGTCCAATTTTCAACTGCGCTGGCATCCGCATAAATAATAAAAACGAATGGCAATAATTGCAGAATTATCCAGAGTGGTTGAGTCCATAGCTGAAAACGTGTGATAAAGGTGATGCCATAAACCACCATCGGAATTATCACTAACGAACTGATTAAATATCCCAACGCCAATGGAATTCCAAATAATAAATCCAGAGCCATGGCCATAATTGCTGCTTCCAATGCAAAAAAAATAAACGTGAATGATGCGTAGATCAACGAAGTGATAGTTGAACCTATGTAACCAAAACCGGCACCGCGTGTGAGCAAGTCAATATCCACACCGTATTTGGCCGCGTAATAGCTTATGGGGATGGCTGTTAAAAAAATAATTAAACTGACCGCAATAATTGCAGTTAATGCATTATCGAAACCGTAATGAATGGTGATAGCACCACCAATCGCTTCCAAAGCTAAAAATGATATAGCGCCCAATGCAGTAGCTGCCACACGCGCTGATGTCCAACGACGAGCACTTTTTGCGGTAAAGCGCAGGGCGTAATCTTCCAGGGTTTGATTGGCAACCCATTGGTTATAATTTCGGCGCACGCGAAAAATATGTTGTTTAGCGGTCATAGGCGTTACAAGTTGTTGATAGAAAACTTTCGCTTGTGAGTGCCTTCTCGCTTTAAATCAGTGCACGCAATTTAAAAATGATCTTATGTAGGGCGCGTCGCGA
>CBFGPN010000230.1:0-5497 GCA_965650675.1 uncultured Cellvibrio sp. | reverse complement strand
ATGTGTTATGGCTGACCTTTTGGCCACAGGATGCAATGTATCTGGCATGGCTGCTGGTCATCGCCGCCTTCCTGCTGTTCACGGTAACGGTATTGGTTGGGCGTGTATGGTGTGGTTTCACTTGCCCGCAAACTGTCTGGACGCAAATGTTTATCTGGGCCGAACATGTCTGTGAAGGCGACAGAAATAAACGTATGAAATTGGATGCGCAACCCTGGGGATTGGAAAAGTTATGGCGTAAAGGCGCCAAACAATTTTTGTGGATCAGCATTTCGCTGGTGACTTCATTAACCTTTGTTGGTTATTTCACACCCATTCGTGAATTGGTTACCGGTTTTTTTACTTTCGACATGGAGTTTATGCCTTTTGTCTGGACAGGAATTTTTACTGCCATGACTTACATGAACGCCGGTTTTATGCGCGAACAATTTTGTAAATACATTTGTCCTTATGCGCGCTTCCAGGCGGTGATGTACGACAAGGATACATTGACTGTTTCCTATAATCCCCTGCGTGGCGAAAAACGCGGTCCACGTAAACCCAATGAAGATTACAAGGCAAAAGGCTTGGGCGATTGCACCGATTGCTCCTGGTGCGTACAGGTTTGTCCGGTAAATATCGATATTCGCGATGGGTTGCAAGCGGAATGTATTGATTGCGGTTTATGCGTTGATGCCTGTAATCAGGTGATGGATAAAATGGGTTATCCGCAGGGATTAATCAGTTTTACTACAGAAGATGCTATCCAAACCGGTAAGACCAAAGTATTTCGTCCGCGGTTGCTGGGTTACGGTTTGATGCTCTCGATTATGATGGGCTTGTTTGTTTATTCGATTGTGAATCGTGTACCGGTAGTGGTTGAGGCACAACGCGATCGCGGTGTGAAAATGTATCGTGAAGTTGAAAATCAAATTCAAAACGTTTACACAATCAAAATCAGCAATATGGACAGGAAAACCCATGTGTATGATTTGTTGGTAGAAGGTGAAGGTAATTTTTCAATTCAGGGCTATAAAAATTACGATGTATTGGAAGGTGAAATCCTGACTATGCCTGTGCGTGTCAGCATCAACAGAAAGGAATTGAAACATCAAAAAAATACGATTCGGTTTATTGTGAAGGCACGGGAAGACGCCAGTATTACAGCAATACATGAAACAACGTTTATCGGACCCTGATTATGTCAAATTTACCTGAACACCGGATTGACCCCGCTGAACATGAAGCGGTCGCTCCCTGGTACCGTCAGTTTTGGTTCTGGTTTGTTTTTGGGCCTTTGATTTTTATCATCATTATGTGTGGATTCACTGTCTCTATTGCGTTGAACAACGCTGACGATGTGGTGATTGATAATTATTACAAAGAAGGTCGAATGATTAATCAAACACTGGATCAAGACAAACGTGCCAGTGAGTTGGGATTAATTGCATTAGTGAAATTTGATCTGGATAAAAATAAAGTTAATTTGCGCTTTGATCACCCGCGTATGGATGGAAAATCGCATCCGGATATTTTGTTATTGAATATGGGGCATCCGGTAAAAGCGTCGTTTGATCAAATTATTGTGTTACATAAAAAAACAGCCAATCAGTATCAGGGCGAGTTAAAGTCACGTCCGGAATATAATTGGTATCTCACACTTTATGCTACTGATACGCTGGCGAACAGGAATGATGCCGAATGGACGCTGAGTGGCCAGATTCATTTTTCAGCTACCCGGGATGCCTGGCTGAAACCTCGTGTGCAATAGGTTGCCGCAGAATGCAGAGCTGCTATCACTGTGGGCTGCCTGTTCCTGCCTCCGCTAATTTTCCGGTGGTTATTGATGGACAGCCGCGTTCAATGTGTTGCCCCGGATGCCAGGCAGTGGCCATGGCAATTGTCGATGGCGGTTTGGAAAGTTTTTATCAATACCGTACGCAAACCAATCGCAAAATAGATCCATCGCTAACAGATTTTTCCATTTATGATTTACCTGAAGTTCAGTCTTCATTTGTTATTCCCTTCTCCTCTGAAACACGACAAGCCAGTTTATTATTGGAGGGCTTGAGTTGTGCTGCTTGCAGTTGGCTGATTGAGACTCATTTGAAAAAAAATCCGGCAGTAAAATCTATTTCCGTGAATGTGACTACACACAGGGCAAGCCTGGTATGGCAAGCGGATTATCCCTTGTCGATTTTATTAAAAGAGTTGGCAGAGATTGGTTATCAGGCTCGCCCGGCAACAGACGAGCAACAACAAGCGTTAATTAAAAAAGAAAATCGTCTGGCTTTATTTCGAATTGGTGTTGCCGGTTTCGGCAGTATGCAAGCCATGATGGTTGCTGTAGGCCTCTATGCCGGTGCTACCGGTTTTTGGATGGATTTTTTGCGTTGGTTGTCATTACTGGTCGCAACACCGGTTGTATTTTTTTCGGCGAAACCTTTTTTTCAAAATGCGTTCAGAAGTTTGCAACAAAAACATTTGATTATGGATGTGCCGGTTGCTTTGGCAATTGGTCTTGCTTATTTGGCGAGCGTGTTTGCAACAGTGACCGGAACCGGTGAAGTTTATTTTGAATCGGTTTCCATGTTTACCTTTTTTTTGTTATTGGGTCGCTATGTAGAATTACGGGCTAGACACAAAAATCGCTTGGCGTTTTCCAATCTCGCACAATTAATGCCACTCACTGCCTGTTGCATTCGTGATCAAAAAGAAGAAATGTTACCGGTTTCTGTATTAAAACCGGGTGATCAGGTATTGGTAAAATCCGGCGAGACATTTCCCTGTGACGGACGTGTGCTCGAAGGTAATAGTGCCGTAATTGAGTCACTGTTAACCGGTGAATCACAATCAGTAACCAAAACAATTGGTGATCCTGTGATTGCGGGCACATTGAATCATCACAGTCAGCTAAAAATTCAGGTGACAGCTGTTGGTGCGGACACACAATTATCGGCGATTGAAAAACTGGCTACGCGAGCCGCTGAGGATAAACCCAATCAATTGGTGATGGCCGATAAAATGGCTCGATTTTTTATTGCCAGATTATTAATTTTTTGTGTGTTGGTGATGGGTTTTTGGTTATGGTATCAACCCGAGCGCGCTTTCTGGATTACGCTTTCGGTGCTGGTTGTCACCTGTCCCTGTGCTTTATCACTATCAATTCCTGCTGCTTTATCTGCAGCTACAGCGAATTTGCGTAAGCAGGGTTTTTTGGTAACCCGTGGTCATGTTATTGAAACGCTCACCAAAATTAATCGGGTTATCCTTGATAAAACCGGTACTTTGACCAAGGGCGAATTTGTTGTGAATAAAGTTGAATTATGTGTAAGTGAGTTTCATCCTTTGGCCTCACGAGAAACGATTTTGTCCATAGCGGCAGCACTGGAACAAAATTCCAATCATCCATTGGCTACAGCATTTTCTTCCTGGTCGGGCAAATATATTGCTACTAATACACAGCAAATAACGGCTGAAGGTATAGAAGCAACAGTTGATATTGAAAGTGGAAAGCAACCGTTTGTACAAACGGATTCATTCAAATCCCCACAGAAGCATTTTCGATTGGGGCGCGCCGAATTTGCAAATATAACTGCTGATAAATTAGAACCACCGGATGCTGAACACACCTGGTTGTTATTATCGAATCAGCAGCACAATATTGCCTGGATAGGCTTGCAGGATCAGTTGCGACCTGATGCCAAACAATTAATACAGAGTTTATTGGAGCAGGATATAGCGGTTGAATTAATCAGCGGTGATCATACAGCGGCGGTGAGCCGGGTTGCCAATCAATTGGGTATTATGGAGTGGACTGCGGAAGCAAGGCCGGAAGACAAATTGTCGCAGTTGAAAAAACGTCAGGCAGATGGTGATAAAGTACTGATGCTGGGTGATGGTATTAATGATATTCCGGTGTTGTCCGGTGCAGATGTGTCAGTGGCTATGGCGGCTGCTTCCGATCTTGCACAAACCCGTGCCGATGCTTTGTTATTAAATAATCACTTGCACGTGATCATCAAGGCATTGGCAATTTCACGTGATGCACAAAAAATTATGAAACAAAATTTACGTTATTCCCTGATTTATAATTTATTGGCATTACCATTAGCCGCCGCCGGATGGGTAGCACCCTGGCTTGCCGCCATAGGTATGACACTGAGTTCCCTGATTGTTATTTTTAACGCTTTGCGATTAACCCGCTAAAATAGGTTTGTTGGTATTACCTTAAATGCAATATTTTGTTGCTGATAATTCGAGAAGGTTTTTTGTGGAAAGTCTTTATTTTTTAGTACCAGTAGCGTTAATTTTTATTGCCGTAGCAATAAAAGTATTATTTTGGGCTATTAATAATGGCCAGTATGACAATCTTGATACCGAAGCTCATCGAATATTGTTCGATGAAACAGCCAAAAAAAATTCTCTTTCCAATTCTGAACAAGAGCCTCAAAACAAGAATTCTTCCCTATGACGTTTGATTTCGCTTCGACCTTTGACATCACCACCATCACGGCTGCATTTTTATTGGGTTTATTAAGCAGCGCACATTGCATCGGTATGTGCGGTGGCATTATGGGCGCATTGAGCATGGCCATACCACAAGAACACCGTGCATTACGTTGGTGGATTTTGTTTTCCTATAACCTTGGTCGCATTCTCAGTTATGCCGTAATTGGTTTGTTACTGGGTGGATTGGTTGAGCAATTAGTTGCTGGTGGTGGGCTGACTTTTTTGCGTTGGTTAGCAGGTTTGTTGTTAATCGCTATGGGACTTTATCTGGCCGACTGGTGGAAGGGATTAATTCATTTGGAAAAAGCGGGTCGGTATTTGTGGGTTTACATCCAACCATTAGGCAAAAAGTTAATGCCAGTCGATTCAACACTGAAAGCCCTGTTGTTGGGATTTATCTGGGGTTGGTTGCCTTGCGGACTGGTTTATTCTGCGCTGACCTATGCTGTAACCTCGGGTTCTGCCGTCGGCTCAGCCAGTTTGATGTTGGCATTTGGTCTTGGCACTTTACCCAGCGTTTTGCTCTCGGGTGTCTTGGTTCAGGAACTCAATCGCTGGTTGCAGATCAAACAACTTCGCTGGGCTATGGCAATACTGATTATTTTGTTTGGCGTGTGGACTTTGTGGGGTGGCGGTGCATTTCAGCAAGGGCATCAGCAGCATCACACTATGGAAATGCCACAAGATCAAACTGATATGGGACATCATGACCATTCCATGCACGAACATAATCAAGGTGATCACTCCATGCATCATTCCGATATACAACAGGATTCACAATCTTCCAGGAATGATCAGGATCATTCCCATCATTAATGATCAATGGCAATTTCCCAGATTGGAATAAACGATGGAATCAGGATTCATTATGCGTAAGTTGGGTTTGCTCTTGCTTGGACTGCCGCTTTTGGGATGGGCCGAAGAAAAACCTGATTTTCCTTACGATCCGTCTTGTCACCCCTTTGAATATAAAGTGCCGGATATTGCGGATTTGAAAGAGTCTCGT
>CBFGPN010000229.1:0-5534 GCA_965650675.1 uncultured Cellvibrio sp. | reverse complement strand
CCATATGCAACGGGCGGTACTGGGTGCTATGGCAGCGTTGGGATTATTGGCGGCACCTTTTGCCATTATGGGTGCTTTGAGAATTTCACAAGAGTAATCACTATGAATTGGCAATGGTTTCATCGATTGGGTTCCCCTCGCTGGTTTTATGAAAAAACAACCCGTTGGTTGCCCTGGATTGGCATTTTTACTTTCAGTTTATTGATTGTCGGTATCGTCTGGGGATTGGCGTTTGCGCCAATGGATTATCGTCAGGGCAATAGTTATCGCATTATTTATATTCACATGCCGGTCGCTGTGCTTGCGATGGCGGGGTATTACGTGATGGCAATTGCCGGTGCTGTCGGTTTGATCTGGCGAATGAAAATGGCATTCATCACTATGGCAGCTGCTGCGCCAGTGGGTGCGGTATTAACTTTTTTAGGTTTGGCGACAGGTTCTATTTGGGGCAAACCTACATGGGGTACCTGGTGGGAATGGGATGCGCGCATTACATCCATGTTGGTTTTGTTTTTTCTTTATATGGGTGTGATTGCATTACAGCAGGCCTATCAACATCGGGATACCGCCGATAAAGCCTGTGCAATTTTATCTCTGGTCGGCATGATCAATATCCCGATTATTTATAAATCCGTTGATTGGTGGCACACACTGCATCAACCTGCAACGATCAAAATTGTCGGGGAATCCACTATCGATCCATCAATGAAATATCCTTTGTTGATTATGTTGGTTGGCCTTTATGCATTTTTTACGTTCGTCGTCATATTATTTACCCGTGTTGAGATTTTACGCCGTGAAGAGCGTAGTCAATGGGTGAAAGATTTATTAACACAAAACAATTTACAAGATAAGGGAGGTAAGTGAGATGTTTCAATTTGAATCGCTTGCTGATTTTATTTCCATGGGGGGACATGGGCCTTACGTTTGGTCTGCTTATGCCATCACCCTGACAGGATTTGTCTATTTAGTGTGGGCACCTGTAAAAGCTTACCGCGATATGGTTAAACGTGAACTCAAGAAAAAAAGTCGAGAAGAAAATGCATCCGATTAGAAAGCAACGATTATTTATGGTGTTATTTATTGTCATTTTTTCAAGCCTGGCAATTGGGTTGATTATTTATGCATTACGGGAAAATCTGAATTTGTTTTACCCACCCAGTAAAATTGTATCGGGACAAGTTCCGCACAATGTCAATATTCGTGGTGGTGGTTGTGTCAAGCCTGGAAGTGTCCAGCGTTCGGATCATAATCTGGATGTCAGTTTTGTGATTACGGATGGTGCAGCCGATGTGAAAGTATTTTTCTCGGGCATACTGCCGGATTTATTTGCTGAAGGTGAAGCGGCTGTCATTAATGGAAAAATAAATGAGAAAGGCGAATTCCTTGCTAATGAGGTATTGGCAAAACACGATGAAAATTATATTCCACCCGAAGTAGCCGAAGGCATGCAAAAAGCAGGCGGCGAGCATCAAAAAACCTGCGAGAATTTAAATTATGCCCGCTAATTGGTTAAGCCTGGTGCCCGAAGCTGGGCAGTTGTCGTTAATTATTGCGTTTTGTTTTGCCGCACTTTTGTTTGTGATTCCGATGTGGGGCAGTTATCGCAATAACATTTTGTTTATGCTCAGCGCACGTAGTTTTGCATCAGGTTTTTTTGTTTTTGTTTTGATTTCATTTTTGTGCCTGGTTTGGTCCTTTACACAAAATGATTTTTCAGTGGCTTATATAGCTAAAAACTCAAACTCCCTTTTACCCTTGCATTACAAAATCAGTGCTGTATGGGGTGGGCATGAAGGTTCGTTGTTGTTATGGATTTTGATGCTGTCCGGTTGGACATTTGCTGTTGCAATTTTCAGCCGATCCTTGCCATTGCAATTGCAATCACGTGTATTGTCGGTGATGGGATTTATTGCCATAGGTTTTTCACTTTTTATTTTGCTGACATCCAATCCTTTTGATCGAATATTGCCTATACCTCCTGAAGACGGCAGCGATTTGAATCCACTGTTACAAGATATAGGTTTGATTATCCATCCGCCGGTTTTATACATGGGTTATGTGGGGTTCAGTGTTGTATTTGCATTTGCTATTGCTGCTTTGCTAACCGGAAGAATGGACAGTGCATGGGCGCGTTGGTCCCGCCCCTGGGCAACGATTGCATGGGGATTTTTATCACTTGGAATTGCATTGGGCAGTTGGTGGGCTTATTACGAATTGGGTTGGGGCGGCTGGTGGTTTTGGGATCCCGTTGAAAATGCTTCTTTCATGCCCTGGTTAGTAGGTACGGCGTTGATTCACTCTCTGGCCGTTACTGAAAAGCGTGGTTTGTTTAAGAGTTGGACAATTTTATTGGCGATATTTGCTTTCTCGCTCAGTTTGCTTGGAACCTTTTTGGTTCGTTCAGGTGTATTAACTTCAGTGCATGCCTTTGCCAATGATCCCGAGCGCGGCTTGTTTGTGTTGGGATTTTTATTGGTTGTTGTGGGCACATCATTGGTGTTGTATGCCTTGCGTGCACCGGTTGTTAAAAGTGAACAGGGTTTTAGTTGGATCTCACGCGAAACTTTTTTGCTCAGTAATAATATTTTATTAATGATTGTGATGTTGGTGGTTTTGGTTGGGACTTTATACCCATTAATTGCCGATGCATTGGGGTTGGGAAAAATTTCAGTAGGCCCACCTTTTTTCAATTTGTTTTTCTTGCCATTGATGGGAATATTAGCCGTGCTTATGGCGATTGGCCCGATTTTAAACTGGAAGAAAACGCAGCCTGCATTACTGAAAACCTTACTGATAAAACCCTGGTTTATCAGTGCAATCATCGGTGCAATTTTTCCATGGCTTTACGGAGGGGAATATTTCTTTCCAGTCGCCATAGCAGTCTTTATTGCGTGTTGGATTTTAACGGTGCTTGTGTTTGATTTGATTTACCGTTTACGTCATGCCGATAATCTTCTTTCCGGTCTAAAAAAATTAAGTGTCAGTTACTATGCTATGTGTATAGCTCATCTGGGTATAGCTGTGACCACTATCGGTATTGTGCTGAGCAGTTACTACAGTCATGAACGGGATTTACGTTTGGAAGTAGGGCAGTCTATTGAAATTGCTCCTTACATCTTCACCTTAAAATCCTTAACGCCAATAAAAGGCGATAACTATATTGCGGATCAAGCCGACATTGAAGTGCAAAAAAATAAGCAATTTCTTGAAATGTTGTATCCACAAAAGCGCCGTTATCTTGCAACGGGAAGTGTAATGACAGAAGTAGCACTCGATGCAGGATTGTTTCGTGATATCTACATCGCAATGGGAGAAAAATTATCAGATAACGCATGGGCCATGCGAGTTCATGTAAAACCTTTTGTGCGCTGGATTTGGCTTGGTGCTATTTTTATGGCGCTGGGTTCGCTGTTGGCTGTAATTGACAAACGTTATCGCGCAAAAGCAATGGAATAAAAACATGACAAAACAACGCCTGGTTTTATTGGTTCCTCTCGCTATTTTTTTATTGCTGGCGATTTTATTTTGGCGGGGCCTTTCACTGAATCCCAGTGAAATGCCGTCTGCTTTAATCAATAAACCTTTTCCTGAGTTTAATCTCCCGCTCATACCTGCCAGGGAAAATCCTGAAGATTTAACACAGGCCACGCGCAAAAATCTGATTGGTCAGGTTAGCTTGGTCAACGTTTGGGGTACCTGGTGCGTAACCTGTCGTGCTGAACATGAATTTCTGAATCAATTAAAAGCTAAAGGCATAATGATTTACGGAATATATTATCCTCTCGATTACAACGAAGAAAAAATTGCCGCACAAGATTGGTTGCGTGACTTGCATAACCCTTATGTGTTTACGGTTGTCGATGAACAAGGAACATTAGGTATGGATCTCGGAGTCTTCGGCGCCCCGGAAACTTTTGTAATCGACAAAAAAGGTGTTATTCGCTACAAACATGTTGGTGATGTCAATGAAAATGTTTGGGTAAAAGATTTGGAGCCTTTGGTCAAACAATTGGAGAGTGAATAATTTTACAATAAGAAATTGCTATGCCATTTACACCGGTTCACATGGGGCCTGGCATTTTTGTCAAAGCTGTACTGCAGAGCAGTTTTAGCTTAATGGTTTTTGGTTGGACACAAATTGTCATGGATATACAACCTCTTATCACTATGATTATTGGTCACGGGCATATTCACGGGTTCACTCATACCTATTTAGGTGCTTCTTTAATTGCTCTATTTTCAGCGGTTACCGGAAAATATTTATCTCAGTTTGCATTAAAAATATTAGAAATAAAAACCTTGCATGCGGAAAGTATTCCGTGGTGGGTGTGTTTTCTGAGTGCATTTATTGGAAGTTTCAGTCATGTATTACTTGACAGTATTATGCATGGTGATGTGCAGCCGTTTTATCCCTTCATTTTGACTAACTCTATGCAGGGAATAATGTCTGTATGGATGTTACATAAAGTATGTTTGTATTCAGGGCTTGTTGGTGCAGTGATTTATTATTTGATTGTGGCTTGGCGAAAACAATAACTCAAGGAGTTTATATGCTTGCTCGAAATTTATTCATAATACTGCTATCGATGATCAGTTCTATTTCTTCGGCTGAAATCAATATTGAAGATTTGTCCGAAGTTAAATGGATTCAACTAACGTCAAAAAATTTTATTGTGATTACGGACGCTAATGAAAAAGTCGGAAAGGTGTTAATACGCGATTTGGAAAATTTCCGATTTTTCATTGCTCATGCTCTTGGAAGTCCCTTATTTAAAGGCAACAAACCATTAAAAATATTGGCTATACACAATTCAGGTACTTTTAAGGATTTGAATTTGCCTGAGCAGTGGGCAGGATTTTTTTTAAAAAGAATGTCGGATGATTATGCAATAGCAAGTATTTTTGATTATTCATTGAGTGAAAATACTAGTCGTTTTGGTGATCAGGTTTTATTGCACGAATATGTGCATTATGTGACGCGTAATGAGTTGGAGATGATTTCATACCCCTTATGGTATTCAGAGGGTGAAGCTGAATACTTGGCTACCTTTCGTTTTTCTGATGAAGGAAAATCTGTGAGTGTTGGTTCAATGTCGGTTATTGGTGATCGTCTGTCGAGTTTATTGAAACCTTTTGGTAGAGGATTTAGAAAAGTAGATGTAGAAGATCTTTTTAAAACAAAGAATTTCAATATTGGTTGGCGGCGCGCCGATAAAATTTCAACTAAAAAAAGTGAAGTTTTAGACAAACAGGCAGAGTTTTATGCAAGGGCCATGATTACCTATCATTATCTGCAAAGTTCCAGGGAGTTGCAGGTGCAGAAAGCTAGATATTTGCAATTGATTAACGAAGGCAGATCTGTTGATAAGTCATTCAATATGGCATTCAGCATGTCTTATGCGGACATGGACAAGGCAATAGAGAAGTATTCCAATAGTAAACATGTTACTGGCTGGAAGCTTGATATAGGGAAAAATGGCCTTAACTTTCCTCAAGTTAATCCAACAGTTGAATCAATGAGATCTGTAAAA
>CBFGPN010000228.1:0-5635 GCA_965650675.1 uncultured Cellvibrio sp. | reverse complement strand
GGAAGTGGATTTAACGCCTAATCGCAGCGATTGTTTGAGTGTAAAGGGTGTTGCACGTGAAGTGGGTGTATTAAATCGAATTACGGTTAAAGCGCCGGTTATCAATTCAGTTACACCAAAAATTCCTGATACATTTCCGGTGAAACTTTCGGCTGCATCTGCATGTAGTCGTTATGTTGGGCGTGTGATTCGCAATATTGATATTTCTCGTCCAAGCCCTGCATGGTTGAAAGATAAATTAATTCGTTCGGGGTTGCGTAGTATTGATGCAGTTGTTGATGTGACTAATTATGTGTTGATCGAGCTGGGTCAACCCATGCATGCGTTTGATCTCAATAAATTATCAGTCGGTATTGATGTTCGCTTGGCAAAACAGGATGAAAAAATACTGTTACTTGATGGGCAGGAAATAAAACTCAATGCTGATACCTTGGTGATCGCCGATCAAAGTGGCCCTCTGGCGATGGCTGGTGTGATGGGGGGTAAATCCAGTGCTGTGAGTTCGGAAACAAACAATATTTTTCTGGAGAGTGCATTTTTTAATCCTCTGGCAATCGCCGGGCGTGCACGTTCTTATGGATTACATACTGATTCTTCACATCGTTTTGAACGCGGTGTTGATTACAATTTGCAACGTGAAGCCATGGAACGAGCAACTGAATTGTTGTTGTCGATAGTGGGCGGCGAAGCGGGCCCTGTGATTGAGGTGGCCAATGAATATCTGCCCCAAACACGACAAGTGACATTACGGAAAGCGCGTATCCTTAGCGGCCTAAGCTTGGTCATTGATGATGCGCAGGTTGTGGACATAATGACTCGTCTTGGATTGGTATTGGTATCACAGGATAATGAAGCTTGGGTCTTTAATGTGCCCAGTTATCGTTTCGATATTTCAATTGAAGCCGATTTGCTTGAGGAACTGGCGAGAGTTTATGGTTACAACCGTTTGCCAACTCGCGTACTCGCGACGCCCATTCAAATTGCGGAGCATCCTGAAGCGGACTTATCGGTTTCTACTTTGAGAGATCAATTGATTGCCCGCGGTTATCAGGAGGCAATTACTTTCAGTTTTATCGAGCCCAAACTTTCAGCTTTGTTTGACCCCAAGACAGAACCTGTGGTTTTGCGTAATCCTATCAGTGCAGATTTGGCCGCTATGCGTACCAGCTTGCTTCCGGGGTTGGTTAGCGTGCTACGTAATAATTTGAATCGCCAACAGGAACGTCTGCGTTTGTTTGAAACAGGTTTGCGTTTTGTTCCATCCGCGAAGGGATTGGTTCAGGAGCCTTGTTTGGCAGGGTTGATTTATGGCAGCCGCTTTCCTGAGTCATGGGCAAATCCCAAGGATGAGGTCGATTTCTATGATCTTAAGGGCGATTTGGAATCGCTTTTAGGTTTAACCGGTTTGGGGTATCGCTTTGGATCTGCAGCGCATGATGCGTTGCATCCTGGTCAGACGGCAGCTATTTATCTGGAAGGTAAGTTTCTGGGTTATGCGGGGGCATTGCATCCCGGCTTGCAACAATCTTTGGACATCCCTGGAAAGGTCTATTTATTTGAAGTAACTCTGGATCTTCTCACCAGGGCATCTGTGCCAAGCTTCTCCAACATGTCCAAATTTCCGGAAGTTCGAAGGGATTTGGCCTTGTTATTGGATAAGCAATTGCCCGTAGATCAACTACTGGAGTCAGTCAAATCCAAAGCAGGTAATTACGTCACAGACTTAAAGGTCTTTGACGTATATATGGGCAAAGGCATTGATCCACAAAGAAAAAGTGTGGCGATAGGCTTGACCTTTCAGCATCCTTCGCGCACTCTTACGGAAGACGAAATTAATGCTTCTGTGGATGCAGTAGTCCAACATCTGCAGGAGAAGTATTCAGCTAGCCTTCGCTAGGGATAATAACTATGACTGATGGTGCTCTCACCAAAGCCGACCTTGCCGAAAAGTTATTTGAGGAACTCGGATTAAACAAGCAAGAAGCCAAAGAACTGGTGGAATTGTTTTTTGAAGAGATTCGTTTTGCTCTTGAAAATAATGAGGCAGTGAAATTATCCGGCTTTGGTAATTTTGAATTGCGCGACAAAAGCCAACGTCCTGGGCGAAACCCCAAGACAGGAGAAGAGATTCCTATCAGTGCGCGCAGAGTTGTTACCTTCAAACCAGGTCAGAAACTTAAGGCAAGAGTAGAAGAGTATGTTGGAACCCAGTCATAACGACGAACTTCCTGTCATCCCCGGCAAGCGTTACTTTACTATTGGTGAAGTGAGTGAGTTGTGTGCTGTAAAACCGCATGTTTTGCGTTATTGGGAACAAGAATTTCCTCAGCTCAAACCTGTCAAGCGCCGGGGCAATCGTCGTTACTATCAGCGCCAGGATGTGCTCACTATTCGCCAGATTCGAAGCTTGCTTTATGATCAGGGCTTCACTATTGGTGGTGCGAGATTACAGATGACCAGTGAGTCTGATTCAACAACCAATGATTCAAAATTGAATCAGCTTGTTGGTCAAATGATCAGTGAACTTGAACAACTGCTTAAATTACTTTCCACTCGATAGCTCAATCTACCTTTAAAAATTATTGATAATTTTTAAAGGTTTTTCCGCTAGAAAATCCTGCAATAACACAGTTGAATGTTTGCTTGCAAAGGCGATTTTTTCGGGTATTATGCCCGTCCTTTCAGTCACATAGCTGAATATCGGAGCGTAGCGCAGCCAGGTAGCGCACCATACTGGGGGTGTGGGGGTCGTGGGTTCAAATCCCGCCGTTCCGACCAAAAAATAATAACTTGCATATGGATCCAGCTTGAATTCCTTTTGTGAGTCTTCCTGTTTTACATCCGGTTTGCCTGGATGTAGTCATTAATACGAGAGGTCTTTTTGTGGCTAAACAACTCATGATTTACGACAACATCCAGCCTTTATCATCGGACGTTCATCGTAATTGGTCTGTTTCTGTTGATGGATACCAATTCGCTTCCTCGCTTATATCAGCACCTTTGGTGGCTACGGAAGTGATCCCTGCCGCTCAGGAGTTTCCTGTTGTGTTTTCGAAAGTGAAGGATAGGGATGGCGAATATATGCCACTGGCAATAATGGGGTTACGAGAGGGCGAAAATTTATTGATTGGTGAAGATGGCCGTATGTCAACGCGTTATGTGCCGGGATTCATCCGTCGTTATCCTTTCATGGTTGGTGCCGGGCAAGGGGATAATATGTTGGTAGGGATAGACGTTGATAGCCCTGCTGTTATTAAAGATGGTACCAAGGGGCAGAAGCTATTTAACGAGCAAGGCGAACAAACTCAATATTTAAAGGATGTCATAGCATTTGTTACAGACTACCAATATCGCTCGGAGGTTGTCAGCGTGTTTTGTCGTCGTTTGCATGAGTTGGATCTTCTCGAACCCATGTCTGCGAACATAACAGTAGGTGGAGAGTCTGGAGCCAATATTAATTTGCGTGGGTTTTATGTTGTGAATAAGGAAAAATTAAAGGCTATGGGGGATGAAAATGTTCTTGATCTCTTTAAAAAAGATGGCCTTGAGTTGATCTATGCTCACCTGATGTCTTTAGGCAATATGAATCGTTTGATGCAAAAAGTTGCTGAAAAAATTCGCAGTTAATAATCTTCGTTCTGTGGTCACAAAAAAATAAGCCGGGGGAGGCCCGGCTTTTATTTGGGGGAAATAAAATCGGATTGCTCCGATTTTGGGGCCAGCTAACGCATGCTGCGTTGCCGAGATGTCAGTTCCTTCACTTTGCGTTCTGCGGTGTAGAACGCGTCCCTAACAGCGATATGAATAGATTCGTCATCCTGAGTTACGGCGAACGGATGTCCTTTTATATCCAGCTCGATAGAGGCTCTGTACTGTTTACCTTTGTGTTTGTGGTTGTGAGGAGCGTCAAGAACGACGCGACTTCTAAGTATTTGGTCTGAGTAACGGCTCAGTTTTGCCAGTTTTTTGGCGATAATCTCGTTAAGTGCAGCAGAAGAATCCAGATCACGGTATACAACGTCTACAGCAGGTTTCATCATAAGACTCCTTAGTATCAATTGTCTTGAGTTGGCATTTATTCTAGGCAATTTTTCATTCGAATAGTTCCAAAGCTCAGTGTCTATATTGCTACTCCCAAATAAAATTTCAAGAAGTTATTTTGCAGCGTTAATATCTTTTTGCTCTCTATTTAGAATTTAATGTGCTAACTGGAACTAATGTTTTTCTTAATCAATTGATCCGCCACATTTATTTGAATATAGGCCTGGCTTTTGCAGACGGCTCCTTAAATGTTTCTTTTGATTATAAAAATTCTTATTTGTGCGCCATGCATTTTGTTTGAAAATTGATCTTGTCACTTTAAGTAATGAAATCTTGTTACTTTCCCCTTGAATTATTTTTCTTTATCAACATATTACGATTGAGTGCTCAATGAGGCTCATTAACCGTGCCATATATGGCTATTTTAAATATTGCTCCCTATGAGGATATTAATATGCGTAGTTTAGATTTTTCTCCTTTGTATCGTTCTGCAATTGGTTTTGATCGCATGGCAAGTTTGTTGGATAGTCTATCCCGTACTGAACAAAATCAACCCAGTTACCCGCCATACAATATTGAATTAACAGGTGAAGATAAATATCGAATTACTATGGCTGTTGCCGGTTTTGATGCCTCCGAAATTTCTATCGAAGTCAATCAAAATCTGTTGACAGTTTCCGCAAATAAACCCAGTGAAGCGCAAGAAAAAACTTATTTATATCAGGGTATAGCAGCGCGCAGTTTCGAACGTAGGTTCCAATTGGCTGATCATGTTCAGGTACAAAATGCCAATTATCAAAATGGCTTGTTGCATATTGATTTGCAGAGAATTATCCCTGAATCTCTTAAGCCTCGAAATGTTCCAATTACTGTGACATCTTCAATAGATGTGCTGTCGCATAAAAACGATGCGCAAGCTGCGTGACAGTGTTTTATTAATAAATGCCCGGAAATTCGGGCATTTTCATATCTGCGGCTGGAATAATTTTGCTCTGACTGTTTTACGATAGGCTATTGGTGTGGTGTGCAAATGTTTTTTAAAAAGACTGGTGAAATAGCTGGGATCAGCACAGCCTATCTGGTCTGCTATTTCATTAATCGCAAGATTGGTGTTTTGTAACAAATCCCGGGCTGCGTTAATGCGAATTTTTTGCAGATAGTCATTGGGTGTCTGATCCAGAGCATTTTTAAATCGTCGGTTTAAGCTGCGTGTACTCAAATCAAATTGTTTTGCTAATTCTGAAAAATTTATTGGCAGGTAGTAGTGGGATTCCATCCAATTTTGAATTTGAATAATAGCTTCATCCGGGTGCGGTTTTTGTAGTCGATCAAAGTAAGCACTTTTGTCGTAAGATTTTCGAATTTCATGGGAGAAATGTTTTTCAACATGTTGTGCAATTTGTGTGGAAAAAAACTGGCTGATGAAGTGCACTGTCAAATCTGCTAGTGAATTTACACTGGCTGCGCAGTAAATATTTTCTGCTTGTGTAATAAAATATTCGTGTTTGAGTTGTATGGTTGGATAATATTTTTTAAATTGTTCAAAGTAATACCAATGTGTAGTTGCTACTTTTCCATCCAGTAATCCTGCTTC
>CBFGPN010000227.1:0-5671 GCA_965650675.1 uncultured Cellvibrio sp. | reverse complement strand
CAATTAAGCGCTTGATTCAATTCTTGCAGAAACAACAAAAACATTTCGTGTTGGAAGCAGACACGGCAGAATTAATTGATGATAAGGCTCTGGTACAGGCCGCCGAACAAATTGCTGAAATTGATACTTTGGGGCAATTGTGTGATTTGGTTGTGGTAGTCGGGGGTGATGGAAGTTTGTTAAGAGCCGGGCGTGCTATGGCGCAGTATCAGGTTCCATTGTTGGGAATCAATCGTGGGCGTCTTGGGTTTTTGACCGATATTTTGCCTGACGATATTGAAAGCAAAGTGGAAGATGTTTTAAACGGAAAATATATTTCAGAAAAACGTTTTTTGCTGGATATGAATGTCATGCGTGGCACTGACATTATTGCAACTGCATCAGCCATGAATGATGTGGTGCTGCATCCCGGTAAATTTGTGCATATGCTGCAATTTGAAATTTATGTTGATGGTGATTTCGTTACCAGCCAGCGGGCTGATGGTGTGATTGTGTCAACACCAACCGGGTCAACAGCCTATTCACTCAGTGGCGGTGGTCCAATTTTACATCCCAAGCTGGATGCGATTGCATTAGTGCCGATGAACCCCCATACACTCAGCAGCCGTCCGATGGTGGTTCCAGGTGGATCGGAGATTCGTGTAGTGGTGGGTGAACATTCCCGTGCATTACCTATGGTGACTTGTGATGGTGCCACTCATGCAGAAGTGCAAACAGGTGATGCGATAGTGATTAATAAAAAACCGCAATTGTTGGAATTGTTTCATCCTGAAGATTACAATTTTTTTGAGCGTTGTCGTTCCAAGTTGGGCTGGGGCGGTCATCTATTGGATAATTAATTATGATGAACCTGCAAGAATTATTATCAAGTTTAACGCCGGAAATTTATCAAAATTTAAAGCGTGCTGTGGAATTGGGAAAATGGCCAGATGGCAATCGTTTGTCATCAGAGCAACGACAACTATGTATGCAAGCCATGATTGCTTACGAGCACAAACATTTACCGCCGGAACAGCACACAGGTTATATACCACCAGAGCCGCATACATTTTGTGGTGATGAAGATCATGACCATGATCATGCACAGAGTGAGAAGCCGATTAAGTGGGTGTGAATTAAACACCCTCTCCCCAACCCTCTCCCATCAAGGGAGAGGGGGCAGATTGAAGTTCTGAAGGAAAGAAAGGTAAATTCGAAAATTGTAAGATTAAGTAGTCGATCGAACAAAACTGCGTCCCCTCTCCCCTTGTGGGAGAGGGGCAGGGGAGAGGGGTAAGAAAATTTAAATTTTTTCAGGATTCAATATGACGGCCGTAGAACAAAACTTACCAGTAAAAGATCAGCAACCGAAAACAATTTACCTGAAAGATTATCAGGTACCGGATTATTTAATTAAAACGACGGATTTGCGTTTTGAAATTACCGAAGGTGAAACTTTGGTGAGCGCTATGTTGCATTGCTACCGTAATCCGGCGGCGACAAAAAAAGTGAATCAGATCACCCTGCATGGAGCCGATCTGGAATTGGTGTCGATTGCGTTGAATGACAAAATTCTGAATATTGATGATTATGTTTTTGGCGAAGAAAGCCTAACAATTTTGAATACACCGGAAGAATTCAAGTTAATCACTATCACCAAAATAAAACCCGAAACCAATACTTCGCTTGAAGGTTTGTATCGCTCCCGCACTATGTACTGCACTCAATGTGAGGCTGAAGGTTTTCGCAAGATCACTTACTATCTTGATCGGCCCGATGTGATGAGTGAATTTACTACTACTATAGTGGCTGATAAAAAATACCCCGTGCTCTTATCTAATGGTAATTTAATTGATCAGGGTCAGCTGGAAAATAATCGCCATTATGCAACCTGGCATGATCCTTTCAAAAAACCGGCTTATTTATTTGCACTGGTTGCAGGTGATTTGGCGCATATTGAAGACAAGTTCACCACGTGTTCTGGTCGTGATGTCACATTGAAAATCTTCGTTGAAGAAAAAGATCTGGATAAATGTGATCACGCCATGACTTCTTTAAAAAATTCCATGCGTTGGGATGAAGAAGTTTATGGCCGCGAATATGATTTGAATATTTTTATGATTGTTGCCGTCGATGATTTCAATATGGGAGCCATGGAAAATAAAGGATTGAATATTTTCAATACTTCATGTGTGTTGGCCAAACCTGAAACCACAACGGATACTGGATACCAACGAGTTGAAGGGGTAGTGGCGCACGAATATTTTCACAATTGGAGTGGTAATCGTGTGACCTGTCGCGACTGGTTTCAGTTAAGTTTGAAAGAAGGCTTCACTGTTTATCGCGATTCGGAATTTTCTGCGGATATGGGTTCGAGAACCATTAAACGAGTGGAAGACGTGACCTTGCTGCGCACTTTGCAATTTGCCGAAGATGCAGGCCCTATGGCACATCCGATTCGCCCTGAATCCTATATTGAAATTTCCAATTTTTATACCATGACTATTTACGAAAAAGGTGCTGAAGTGATTCGTATGTTGGCGAATTTGCTTGGCAAGGAAAATTATCGTAAGGGCACGGATTTATATTTCGAACGTCACGATGGCCAGGCAGTCACAACAGAAGATTTTGTTGCTGCTTTGGCAGATGCGTCAGGCCGCGATCTTACTCAATTTAAACGTTGGTATTCGCAAGCAGGCACTCCTCATCTGTATGTAACTGATCATTATGATGAAAATACTCAGGAATATTCGTTAACTATCAAACAATCTTGTCCACCGACACCCGAATGCCAGCATAAATTACCTTTCCATATTCCAATTGCTATGGGGTTGTTGGGTGCAGCAGGTGATTTGCCTCTCTATCTAAAAAATGCAGAGCCTGATTTTGAAACTGCTGATAACACACATTTAGTATTGGAGTTAACCCAAGCGGAACAAACGTTTGTTTTTGAACGAGTGCAGGAAAAACCGGTTCCCAGTTTATCGCGCGGTTTTTCTGCGCC
The DNA here is from genome assembly GCA_965650675.1 of uncultured Cellvibrio sp. Taxonomy (GTDB): domain Bacteria; phylum Pseudomonadota; class Gammaproteobacteria; order Pseudomonadales; family Cellvibrionaceae; genus Cellvibrio. The sequence goes on along the minus strand of CBFGPN010000227.1, from coordinate 2,688 downwards.
AGTCAAATTGCATTTTACTTATAGTCGTGAAGATTTAATTCAACTTATGAGTCGTGACAGCGACGGCTTTAATCGCTGGGAAGCCAGTCAGCAAATTGGTTTGGATTTAATTGTAAACGCGATGCAAACTTATCGAAAACAAAAAACAATTTCTGAAATAAAAATCGATAAAGCGATTATTGCCGCGTATCGCAGCCTGTTACAAAACACCAGCCTTGATCAGGCTATGGTAGCCTACATGTTAACCCTGCCATCAGAAGCTTATTTAGGTGAATTATCGGATGTGGTGGATGTCGAAGCAATTCATTATGCACGCATGGCAGTGCGTAGAGCGATTGCGCGTGAATTGCGCGATGACTTATTAACCATCTATAAAAATTATAATCATCAACAAACCTATGAGGCAACGGCAAGTGCAATTGCTAAACGCAGTTTAAAAAATGTTGCCTTGGGTTATCTAATGTTGCTCAATGAAGATTCCATCATTCAAAGTTGCGAGCAACAATACAAAACTGCCAATAACATGACAGACAAAGTTGCTGCATTAACCCAGTTAGTTAACTCCAATGCTACGCTTGCGCAAACAATTGCCGAACAATGTCTGCAAAATTTTTACGATACCTGGAAAAATGAATCTTTGGTTATCAATCAATGGTTAGTATTACAGGCATCTTGTGTATTGCCTGGTACTTTGGCGCGAGTCAAAAAATTATTGCAACATCCAGGTTACGATGGTCGCAATCCCAATAAGATTCGTTCATTGATTGCCAGCTTTGCCAATAATGCAATTAATTTTCATGCGGGTGATGGAGATGGATATCAATTTTTGGCGAACCAAATTATTCAGCTCAATACACAGAATCCGCAAATTGCCTCACGTTTATTGACCCAATTGACAAAATGGAAACGATATCCGGAAACGCGACAACAATTAATGAAAAAAGAATTGCTACGTATTTTAGCTGTGCCTGATTTGTCCAAGGATGTTTATGAGGTGGTGAGCAAGAGTTTGGTTTAGTAAATCCCCCCTCTCCCTAACCCTCTCCCACAAGGGGAGAGGGGTAACAATTTCAATTCAAGAGAGCACGATCATGCAAATTAACTGCCCCCATTGTTTTACAACCAACAGAATTGAAAAAGAAAAATTGGCTGACAATCCAATTTGTGGAAAATGCAAAAAACCAATCTTCTTTGGCAAGCCTGTGGAATTAAATCCCGGAAATGTATCGGCTTGTTTGGAAAAAAATGATATTCCGGTGATTGTTGATTGCTGGGCGCCATGGTGTGGGCCATGTCTATCATTTGCACCAATTTTTGAGCAGGCTGCAAAATTATTTGAACCTAATTTGCGTTTCGCCAAGCTGGATACACAAGCTGTACCGAGTATTGGTAATGCGTGGCATATTCAAAGTATTCCGACGCTGATTTTATTTAAAGGCGGTCGTGAAGTGCAGCGCATTTCTGGCGCCTTACCTATGCAACAATTGAAACAATGGATTCAACAATCCGGTGTGCTTTCTTAATTGTATTATTAACAAGCGAGGTTTCTATGAAATCAACTATTAACAAAGTGGTTGCTCTTTCAGTTGTATTCGGTCTTATTTTTCAGCTGGTTGGTTGTGGCACCATATTGCATCCGGAAAGAAAGGGGCAGGTGTCAGGGCAAATCGATCCCAAAATTGCGATTTTCGATGCAATTGGTTTGTTGTTCTTTTTTATTCCCGGTGTTATCGCTTTTGCAGTTGATTTTAGTAATGGCACAATTTATTTGCCTGGAGGTCGCAGAGCCAGTTTGACACCGGAGGAAATGCAGAACTTGCGTCAAGATGATAATCAAGTTGATAAGGCAGAGTTAATTGGTTTGCTTCAGCAAAAAGGCTTGGTTGATAAAGGTATTACAGTGAACGAAGTTCAATTTAAAAAGTTGGATTCAATTGCACAGGTAGAAGATTATTTATCGGTTTCCGGCCAACAATTAGCTATGCGTGATTAACTTTCTACCTGCAATTCTTTTTAATCGAGTTAATACAAGGGCCGCAGTTGATTTTCAGTTGCGGCCTTTTGCATTTTTCCCCGTCGTAAATTACCCAAAGCTTCCCTGAGTACTTGTTTATCAAAATGATGGTTGTTGGCAGCAAACAAGCTGGCATCAAGTTGTGCCAACATTTCTTGTAATGACACAGAGTCCGCCTGAACAGCAACATCCTGCAAGCTTTGTATGGAATCGTTTTTCCAATAAAGTTTGGCCCATTCGATAATTGCCTGACGAAGTTCAATCAAGTTATTTTGCTGTAAACATTCTTTTACTTGATTCCAAGCATTGGTTTCGGATGCTATAGCAGCTTTTTCCAGTTCATTTTTTCGATGAATATAAGTATTAAAGCGTTGGCGTAAATTCCACCAGGCTAAAAAGAAAAATACAGACAATAAACTGCTGATGGCCAGTGCGATATAAATCCATACAGGTGTTTTGGTTTCAGTTTGAATATTATTGGAATCTATAACGATCGAAGGTTCGTTGGTTTGTTCTTTGGATTTTTCCATTATTTGTTTTGCAGTTTCCACTATTTCATCCGCAGTTGGGCTGTGACTGTTGGTGCCTACAGTTAAATTAACAGCAGGTAAAGTTGCCACTTGGTATTCTTGTGTTTTTGTGTTCCACCATTCTATTCGTATTTCAGGTAGCGT
>CBFGPN010000226.1:0-5727 GCA_965650675.1 uncultured Cellvibrio sp. | reverse complement strand
AGTTGATTGCCATTGTTGCGATCAAACAATGCCATGCCCCCATCGCCTGAGTAACCATTATCCCAATAAACAGGAACCAGGCCGCGAGTGACTGCGGATTGGGTGATGTACTCGTTCCAGTAGGTTCTATAGCGTTCGTGCCCACTGACGTTCAAGCGCGAAACAACACCGTATTCACCAAGAATGACGCCAACACCTTTATCAATGAAATTGGTTTTCATTTTTTGGAATTGTGAATCGGCGTAGGACTCATTCGCCCAGGTTTCGGTTGCGCTGGGGTTGGTCGCAATTGAACCCCATTGTGTAATGCTGCTGCTGGTGTTCAATGTGAAGTTGTATGGGTCGTAATAGTGCACTTCCATCATTAAACGGTTGCTCACAGTATCAGTCGGAATTTTGGCAAAGTTTACGGTGTGATCGATATTGGTGTTGAAGCCCTGAACGACCAGATGACGATTGGCGTTGTTACCACCGGTTGCACGAACAGCATTGACGAAGGTTTGGTTGAAGCTGTTTTGTACTGTGTAGTATTCCACTGTCGGTGTGCCGTAATCTCCATCCACCATGACTTCATTGGTGCCAGCGAATAACAAGCGGTGATCATAGTTGCGGAAACGGGTTGCGATTTGATTCCACATAATTGACAAGCGATTATTCACATAGGTTTGTTGTGCATAAGTGGGTTGCATCCAACCGCCATCCCAGTGAATGTTCATGATCACGTACATGTCCGCATTCAGTGCATAGTTAACCACTTCTTCCACCCGGTTCATCCAGGCACTTTGGATCACAAAGTTGTTTGCATCAGAGAATTTGCTCCAGGCGACTGGCAGACGAATGGTTTTGAAACCGGCTGCTTTTACCGAGTTGATTAATTGCTGGGTGATCATGGGGTTGCCCCAGTTAGTTTCACCACCGACAGCATCGAGTGAGTTACCCACATTCCAGCCTATCCCCATCAATTTGGTCAGCGCGACGCTGTTAACCCCTGACGAACTGGCTGTACTTGAGGAAGAAGAAGAGCGGGACGATGAGCGACTTGAAGAGCTCAATGAGCTTGATCGACTGGAGGAGCTTATAGAGCTGGATCGGCTCGAACTCACAATTGAGCTTGATCGGCTGGAAGAGCTGATAGAGCTGGATCGACTGGAAGATCGTGATGAACTGGACAAGCTTGAGGATCGACTGGAGGATCTGGACGAGCTGACAGATGAAGAACGTGAAGATGAAGCAACAGTTCCGCCGCAAACATTACCGGTCACTGTTGGTGTTTCAATAGCGCCATTGCCATTGACTTGCATACCAAAGGCAACTGTTTGCCCTGGTTGTATATTGCCGTTCCAGCTGAGGTTGGTGGCGTTATAGGGGTTTGAGCCCGAGTAGCTCGCATTCCAGAGATTGACTACGCGGTTATTGACGTAAGTCCAGCTAACACTCCAGCCGTTGATTGCCGAGGAGCCAGTGTTGGTAATTTCAATATTGGCGGTTGCACCACTACCCCAATTGTTGGTGACCACATATTTGCAGCTGGCAGTTTGTGCCATTGAACTTTGCGCTGCCAACAAGCCAGTACCCAGAAGTACTGCCATGCCGAAGCGTTTTAGTTGGGAAAGTTTCATTGGTTTATCTCCGGTTTTTGTTAGTTATTCGCTGCGGTACCTCAATGTAAACTCGTACAACCAGTTCCAATTCAAGGCAAAGCCCAAAAACAAAACGAGTTCAAGTGACGATTGCACCAGCGACTGTGCAAAGTCGATAAAGGAAACGATTGCAACAACATATTTGAAAAGGTTAACGGGAACACTTGTTTATTCTGTCGGCTGCTTCCGAAAAACCCTGGACGGAAGATGCTTCAATTATTTTATATATAAAGATTATCTCATAAGTAAATAGTCCTTGCTAATCTTTTACTGGAATATAGAGCGTGTTGAAATCGATTGATTGGGAAACTGCGAGCAAGTATTCATTTGCAGTTTGATCTGGTCATTAAATGCAAACAGCCCATAATCCCCGCAGAGATTATGGGCTGTTAAAACAGAAACCGTTAAGCGCTTATTTCTTTTTGATACCTTCCACTTCCAATTCCAATTTCACAGTTTGTGATGCTGGCCCCAGATCCATTTTGATGTTGAAGTCTCTCATATTGATTTCGGTTTCACCGGAAAAACCTGCACGGTATCCGCCCCACGGATCTTTACCTTCGCCGACCTTGTCAACTTCAATAGTGACGCTTTTGGTGACGCCATTGAGTGTCAGATCACCCACAATATCGAATTCATCTTTGTCATCATCCAAAACAATTTTCTTGCTAACAAAGGTGGCTTTTGGGAATTTGGCGACATTTAAAAAATCTTCGCTGCGTAAGTGCTTGTCACGTTCAGCGTGATTGGAGTTCACACTGTTGGTGTCTATGGTGACATTTACTTTGCTGGCTTCAGGTTGTGCTGGATCGTAACTGAATTCGCCGGAAAATTTGTCGAATCTGCCTGTCAATACGCTGTAACCCAAATGCTTGACTGCAAAATTAATTGAAGCATGTGCACCTTCAGTGTCGATGACATAATCACTGGCAACAGCGTTGATGCTGAAGCTGCTGGCGGCAATCAACGAAACTGTCAGTAAATTTTTCTTGATGTTGAACATAGTTGAACTCCTGGTGTGGTGAATGTTACTGCTTTGGAAAAAGCATGCGTTTAAGTGTCCGGTCTTTGAAAACAAAATGATGTAGAAGTGCTGCGCCTGCATGTAAAGTTGCGATAATAATAATTAACCATGCAGCATATTCATGAATTTCACCGGCGATATCCACTTGATCCGGACTTAACTCAACACTGGCAGGCAAGCCGAACCAATTGAATACTTCAGCCGCTTGACCTTCTGCAGTGGTGATGAGATAGCCGGTAATGGATACAACAAAAATTAAAATGTACAACAATATTTTGATGAGTTTGGCCGCGAGCCTGGTGGATTTCTGCGGCGATAAATCTTCCGGTGTGATATTGGTTTTGCGCCAGACCAGTCGCAGCAATGTTGCAAAAAATAACAAGATGCCAAGGCTGATGTGCAATGCAGGGCCTTTGTGATACCAATCATCGTAGTAACTCAAGCCGGTCATATACACACCGAGTGCGAACAGAAAAATAATGGTAACGGCTGAGACCCAATGTAAAAGAATGGAGATAATTCCGTAATTTTTAGTTGTGTCTTTGATCATCTTTTGCACCACTCGGCAAACCGTTTTTAATTGTGGTTAAAGATAACAGCTAAAAATTAAATTCCCAGTTGAAAATGCCGGTATCGAAAAATTCGTTTTATTCAGCTTGAATAATCGAACGTTTGTGCCCCTGGGCATCTATAGCGACATAAATATATTCGCCTTGGGTGACAAGGCTGAGTTGATGAGTGATGAAGTCCTTGATCCAGACTTCAACTTTAATCCGAATGCTGGTGTTACCAATTTTTAATGTGTGAGTGTAACAGCTGATTACTGCGCCAACAGGCACTGGCCTGATAAATTCCATGCTGCCAACAGCAACCGTGGTCACACGACCTTTGGCAACCTGATTGGCGTGAATGGCACCGGCAATATCCATTTGCGCCATCACCCAGCCACCAAAAATATCACCGAAGGGATTGGTGTCTGCCGGCATAGTAATCGTTTGTAATGCCAATTCCCCTTTGGGGTGTAGTGGGTCTCTATGTTGGGGCATGATGATTTCTCATTTGGAAGGATGAAGTAAGTCTGGCAGCCAGGTAACGACTTGTGGCCAGTAAGCCAAAATACACAAAAGTAAAAGTTGCAACATAATAAATGGAATCACACCGCGATAGATTTCGCTTGTTTTAATAGAATCCGGAGCAACACCGCGTAAATAAAATAGAGAAAATCCGAAGGGTGGTGTTAAGAAAGAAGTTTGCAAATTAATCGCAATCATAATGCCCAGCCAGATAGGATCAACACCCATCATCAGCAATACTGGCCCCACAATTGGAATCACCACAAATATAATTTCGATAAAATCCAGAATAAATCCCAATAAAAAAATTATCAGCATTACTAAAAACACTGCGCCAAAAACACCACCCGGTAATTGGGTAAAAAATTGATGCACTAATTCTTCGCCGCCGAATCCGCGAAAAACCAATGAAAATAATGAAGCACCAATTAAAATCATAAAAATCATGGCGGTGATTTCAGTGGTTGAACGCGCGATTTCACGCAATGCTTTTATCGATAATTGTTTTTTGCCGAGCGCTAGTAAACAGGCGCCCAACGCACCTACGCCAGCGGCTTGAGTCGGGGTGGCTGCGCCGATTAAAATAGAACCCAATACCAACAGGATTAAAATTAAAACAGGCGCAAGGCTGAAGACAATTTCTTTTATCGGTAGTTTTTCTTCGTTATTAAAATCCGTGACAGGAACAATAATGCCTGGCCTAAAAAAAGCGGTGAAAATTAAATAAAACATATAGAGCGCAACCAGAATTAATCCCGGGATAATCGCTGCAATAAATAAATCACCGACAGAAATCGTTTTGGGATTAAACACTCCTGAATTTAATTGCGCTTGTTGATATGCACTGGAAAGTACATCGCCTAATAACACCAGTACAATTGAAGGGGGAATAATTTGACCGAGGGTGCCCGTCGCACAAATGGTACCCGTTGCTATGCTGGGGGAATAACCACGTTTCAACAGCAGTGGCAAAGACATCAATCCCATGGTCACCACAGTGGCGCCCACAATTCCGGTACTGGCTGCCAATAATGTTCCGACAAAAACAACCGACAACCCCAAGCCACCCGGAAAGCGTCCACACGCTTTTGCCATGTTGCTTAATAAATCTTCCGCCAGCTTGGTTTTTTCCAACACATTGCCCATGAAAATAAATAAGGGGACGGCGATTAAAGTATTGTTGTTGATAATACCGTACAGGCGCGTTGGAAAACTTTTTAATAAATCGGCATCAAAAATTCCACCGACAATGCCAAAACCGGCAAAAATCAAGGCGACGCCTGCCAGAGTAAATGCAACCGGGTATCCCAGCATTAACAATAAACAAATCGCAGCAAATAAAAAAAGAGGTATTAATTCAATTAGCATTTTGGGGTTCTTGTTGTGATTCTGATGGTGAGTCGTGATCGGGGATGTTCATAAGAAAAAGTAAATTACGCGCAATCATCACCAATGATTGCAGCACTACACTCACAGCCATCAAGGGAATTAAACTTTTTAATAAAAATACCAATGCAAGGCCGCCGGAATCATTTGAGCCCTCGTTGATTCGCCAACTCTCAAGCACGAAATCCCAACTGCCTATGCCCACAAATAACATAAATGGCAGAGTGAATAATAATGTGCCGAGAATATCAATCCAGGCGCGTGTGCTCGCTGAATATTGGCGATAAAAAATATCCACACGAACGTGCCCATCGCGTTGTAATGTCCAGGCAATTGCCATCATAAAAACGGCTGCGTGCATGTAAGTAACCGATTCATTAAGTTTGATCAGTTCTATGCCAAAAAGCCGCGTGAACACGACCAAACAAACGGCCGCTATCATGGCTAATGTTAACCAGGCGATGCTGGTGCCGGTGATATGAGTGACGGTGTCGAGAAAATTAATTATTTTTTTCATGTGGTTTTCGTTTTTTAATTTTAAGGTGGTTTTCACCCCCTCCTAACCTCCCCCTTGGCAAGGGGGAGGGACTTTACTCCCTGCTTA
>CBFGPN010000225.1:0-5728 GCA_965650675.1 uncultured Cellvibrio sp. | reverse complement strand
CGGGATATTGCTTGCTGTGACACAAAAGCACCCTTGCTTCCAAGAAATACATTGAGTACACCTAACATCAACATCAACCCTAATGTGATGGAAATCATCAACTCAATTAACGACAATCCAGATTGCTTGTTCATTTCACTACCTTTCATATTTTTGAGGTATAGGCAAAAGCTTCTATCGTTGTATTTTCATCACCCGCAGACTCGCCCAGCTCAGTCCAACGAATTTCAACACTACACTCATAATTATCACAATCAATTTTTGCTTCCCCATCTGGAAGACTTGCTTTTACTGCAGCGAGCCACGCTTTCAAATCTTCCTCCCTGAAACTTGTACCCGTAGGACTTGCACTATCAAAATCAATTGTGTACTGAGACGATTGCAATCTGTTAATCCGAATCCGATCAATAATATCGTAAGCCAACATACTGGCCTGAGAACGCAAATAGGCACTCTGGTTAAACTGTAATGACCGGGTTTGCAAACCGGACAAAGTCACCAATGCGGTTCCAAAAACAAGCATTGCAATCAACACTTCTATCAGCCCCACACCTTTCTCACGAAACAAAGTCCGATTTTGAATTTGTATTTTGTTATTGATTCTTTTCATCTAGCACCCCACAGCAGACTTTGATGTAGACCCGGATAACTTGACAGTAACCTGACTGGCATGAGTACCTGTACAGCCTTCTGTTTTAATTGAAAAAATTGTTTCTGTTGTGGACATCCCGCTGGGATTGAAGATGATGCTTTTGATTCCTGTCGTTGCGCCCTGACTGGCCGTAATTGTCACATGCTCATCGCGTCCGGGATATCGTGGAACAACTCGCAATAATTCATCTGTGGTTAAATCTTTATAAACAATCATTCCCTGACGCCAATCAGTGGCCGTAGCATCGCAACTTGTTCCATTAGTTGATACACAAACACCAACTGGATTCGCTGATTTAACAGCTTCGGCACGTGCAAACATCAGGGTTGCCATCAAATCTTCACGAACAGCCGTTGCTCTATTATTAGCACTCCACTCCTGAAAATTGGGCGCGGCCATGGCCAGCATTATCCCCAAAATTACCACTACTATAAGCAATTCAATAAGGGTAAATCCGGATGTTGGTTTGATTTTTGTGGTCATAAAATCATCTCTCTTGTAGAAAGCCCCAAATCGCTTGAGTTTTTCTGTTATCTAAAGTTAACATGCGCTGGCCGAGGTCGCCGGTAGGTGCCGATGACTGGCAAGCATGGATGACTGAACGGCTAGGCCGACATTATTTTCAACTTACTATCCACGGAGGGATATATGAGCAACAAGCTTACTTCAGATTTTTCAACCCGCAATTCAAAAACGCCTTATTTCCATCGATATCAAGGTTTCAGTTTAATAGAACTGTTAACCAGTCTGGCAGTTATTTCTATACTTCTATTTGCAGGTGTGCCGTCCATCACCAAAGTCGCATATGACTACAAAGTGAAAACAGCAACGCAGAATTTACTGACTGCAATACAAACAACCAGAACTCTCGCTGTCATGAAACACAAACGCGCAGTCTTGCGAGCCAAAGACGAATGGCATCATGGATGGGAATTGTTCATCGACGATAATGACAACGGCAAACGGGATAGCGACGAACAACTTATTTTTGAACAACCAGAATTGGGACAACTCACTATCACAACTACCACGAAAACAATGAAAGTCATTTCGTTTATTGCAACGGGTGAAAGTCGTCAGGCAAAAGGATCAACCGGTGGTTCTTTTTTAGCGGGAACATTGAATATTTGCAGCGCCGGAAAAGCAGGATACAAACTTATTTTAGCTCGAGGTGGCAGAGCCCGGATCAGCAAAACAAGCTGCTCTTAAGTCCTCAGCGCTTTTGGTAATGAGAAACTGATATTTTCCGGAATGCCCTGCATTTCCTGCGGGGCAGTCGCACCCAATTCCTGCAAGCGCTGAATGACTTGCTTCACCAAAACTTCAGGTGCTGATGCGCCAGCCGTAATACCAATAGAATGTTTATTGGCAATCCAGGACGGATTTATATCTTCCGCGCCATCAATCAGGTAAGCCTCTGTGCCACAGCGCTCTGCAAGCTCTCGCAAACGATTTGAATTGGATGAGTTCGGTGAGCCAACGACCAACACCAAATCACATTCCAGAGCCAAAGTACGCACTGCATCTTGTCGATTGGTTGTCGCGTAACAAATATCATCTTTACGTGGGCCTTGAATTTTCGGAAATTTATTTCGCAAGGCTTCAATCACTTTCGCCGTATCATCCATCGACAAAGTCGTTTGGGTAACATAAGCAAGATTCTCGGGATCTTTCACGATTAACGCTGCAACATCCTCTTCATCTTCCACCAAATAAATTTCACCACCCTTGGCATTACTGTATTGCCCCATAGTGCCTTCAACTTCAGGATGTCCCTCGTGGCCAATCAAAATACATTCACGCCCTTCACGGCTGTAGCGCGTCACTTCAATATGTACTTTTGTTACCAGCGGACAAGTTGCATCAAAAATTTGCAAGCCGCGCTCTTCTGCTTCTTTACGTACTGCTTGTGATACACCGTGTGCGCTGAAAATTAAAATCACATCATCGGGAACTTGATCCACTTCATCCACAAAAACGGCACCGCGCTCACGCAAAGATTCCACTACAAATTTATTATGGACAACTTCATGGCGAACATAAATTGGCGCACCGAATACATCCAATGCACGATTCACTATGTCAATTGCACGATCCACGCCCGCACAAAAACCGCGCGGATTGGCTAATTTAATTTGCGTCATGATTAATGCACCTGTACCGGTTCAATTTTCAGAATGGCAACATCAAACACAATATCACGGCCTGCGAGTGGATGATTGAAATCAACAATCACCACGTTTTCATCAAAGTGACTCACTACGCCAGGTAACTCAGTTTTTTGTGCGTCAGTAAATGACAATACCAGTCCCTCTCTCAATTCAATATCCGCAGAAAACTCACTGCGTGCAAACTCCTGCATATTATTGGGATTACGTTGTCCGAACCCTTGCTCAGGAGAAATTGTCAGGGTTTTTTTATCGCCTTCTGTCAAACCAAAAATAGCTTTTTCAAAACCGGGAAGCAAATTACCGTCGCCTACAACAAATGTTGCCGGATCACGTTCAAAATTCGAGTCAATTACCTCACCATCTTGCAATCGTAATGCAAAATGCAAAGTCACTTTAGTACCAGGGCCCACAGCCAAATCACGCATCAGATTTCTTCTCTTTACCAAACAACATATCAAAAATTAAGATTGCAGCCCCTAAAAAAATCGCCGAGTCAGCCAAATTAAATGCCGGAAAATAGTGGGTGTTTTGATAATGCACCTGAATAAAATCTACTACGTGCCCCAATAAAATTCGATCATAAAGATTGTCCAAAGCTCCACCCAAAATAAAAGCCAGAGCAAAGGCCTCCAATGGTTTTTGTGCTGCAGTGCGATAAATCCAAACTGTCAACAATACACTTGCAATCACTGCTATAGCGCCAAAAAACCAGCGCTGCCAACCACCCGCTTCTGCCAAAATACTGAATGCAGCACCAGAGTTATAGCGCAAAGTAAAATCAAAAAATGATGTCAAATTTAACACTTCACCTTCGTAAAAATTGGCCAAAATAGATTGTTTACTGATTTGATCAAGCAGAACCACAATCAAGGCTGTCAGATACCAGAACCAAGGTTTTTGATAAATTTTTTGTGTCATAAAATTTTCTTTAAATTTTCTTGTAGGGTGGGCATAAAGCGAAGCGTGCCCACGCTGAACTAACGGTGGGCACGCTTTATGCCCACCCTACACCTTAAGAAAGAACGAATTACGCAAACTCTCTCACTTCTCCCTCACCATCCACATTTTCTACACAACGCAAACAAATGGTCGGATGCGCAGGGTTTGCACCCACATCAGCACGATGATGCCAACAGCGTTCGCATTTCACTTGCTCAGTGGGTTTAACAAATACTTTTAATCCGGCCACATCAGTTTCTTCTGCATTTTGTGCAGCACTCAAGGGTTGCAATGTAGCAGCAGATGTAATCAACACAAAACGCAATTCATCACCGAGCTTGCTTAACTCTGATTGCAATTTTTCGTCGCAGAATAAAGTCACTTCAGCACCCAGCGAACCACCTTTGGCGCCTTCGCTGCGTTTTTCTTCCATGACTTTATTCACCGCAGTTTTCACTTCAGCCATTAACGCCCAATAATCATCCGATAACGAATCCTTTGGTAACTCCGGCAAGCTAAACCATTCAGCGACAAACACATTGGCTTCGCGCTTACCGGGAATTTCTTTCCAGATTTCATCGGCAGTGAAACTTAAAATTGGCGCGATCCAACGTACCAAAGATTCAATCACATAATACAAAGCGGTTTGCGCAGAACGGCGCGCGACCGCATTGGCTTTTACTGTGTATTGACGATCTTTAATAATATCGAGATAAAAACCACCTAACTCCACCACACAGAAATTGTGCAGCTTTTGATAAATCAAATGGAATTGATACTGATTGTAAGCATCGATAATTTCATTTTGTAACTTCGCAGCTTGGCCAACAATCCAGCGATCCAATTGCACCATTTTATCCATAGCAACCAAATCAGCTTCAGGATTAAAGCCCACCAGATTCGACAAAATAAAACGTGCGGTATTACGAATGCGACGATAAGAATCGGCGGTGCGTTTTAAGATTTCATCGGACACGCGCATATCGTTGCTGAAATCCGTAGCCGCGATCCACAAACGCAGTACATCCGCACCCAAATCATTCATGACTTTTTGTGGCGGCACCACATTGCCCAATGATTTGGACATTTTGTTGCCATTCGCATCTACCGTAAAACCGTGAGTCAACACAGTTTTATACGGTGGAACTGCATGCATCGCCATGGAGGTTTTCAACGAGGATTGGAACCAACCGCGATGCTGATCTGAACCTTCAAGATACAAATCGGCAGGGAAACGCAAACCTGCGCGTTGTGCTAAAACTGCATAATGAGTCACACCGGAATCAAACCACACATCCAAAGTGTCAGTTACTTTTTGATAAGTATCGGCATCAGCACCCAGCAATTCTTTTGCATCCAAATCAAACCAGGCATCCATTCCATCTTGCTCAACTTTTTCGGCCACTGCTTCAATTAAACGCGGTGTTTCCGGATGCAACTCTTGCGTTTGTTTGTGAACAAATAATGCAATCGGCACACCCCAGGTGCGCTGACGTGAAATACACCAATCCGGTGACGACGCCAACATTGCATCGATGCGCGCCTTGCCCCAATCCGGAATCCACTCAACATTCTCGACCGCTTGCGCAACCTGATCGCGCAAATTATTTTTGCTCATACTGATAAACCATTGCGGCGTCGCACGGAAAATCAACGGCGTTTTGGTGCGCCAGCAATGCGGGAAACTGTGAGTAATTTTGCCTTGCGCCAACAAGGCATTTTTTTCGATTAATAACGCAATAACTTTTTCATCGACTTTATAAACATGATCGCCTGCGAAAATCTCAACATTCGGGCGATAGTTACCGTTGTCGTCAATGTAATTGAGTGTGCCGATTCCATATTTCGCACTGATCGCAAAGTCGTCAGCGCCATGATCGGGCGCTGTATGCACAAAACCTGTACCCGCATCGGTGGTGACGTGATCTCCTAATAAAATTGGAACCTGGCGTGAATAGAATGGATG
>CBFGPN010000224.1:0-5757 GCA_965650675.1 uncultured Cellvibrio sp. | reverse complement strand
ATAAAAAATTGTGCTCCCGAGCGCGCAAAATTTTCTGTCAGCATTGATGCCAAATAAGTTACGCCTTCCGATGTAAAATTACCTTGTTTTTGACCCGCCCCAATTTCTCTAAAGCCCTCATTTAATATATTGGTTCTATGTCCTGCTGATTTAAAAAGTCCCTCATGATGTGATAAAGCATAATTGGTTAAATTTATACTGGTGCTTCTTGTGCCTCCCCAGGCAATGTTTTCACCATTTTCCCAGATGCCTGTAAATAGATAACCTGCTGCAGTCATACGTTGTGTTGCTGTGCTGTTATTGGCGCCAGTGTGAGAAAATGTATCTGTGTCCAACATCCATTGTGAATGCGTGCGTGCGGAATCGATTAGAAATAAATTATGTGCAAGTGGTGGTTTTGGTGTTGAAGTAATCGCGCCGCCGGTAATTCCATCATTTAAACCAATGCCGTAACGAGTTGCTTCTGCTTCAGGATTAGCGCGTGCACGATTAATTAATTCCACTACTAATACTTCTTGCGCTGTTGGTTGTTTTGTTACATCAATTGAGGTCGGTGTTGCTATGACTTCTGTGCTTGCAAGGCTTTCGCCGTCGGAGTTTACTGCGGTAACAACAAAATAATAAGTTTCATCATTGCGTAATGAATCGATGATTCTCGGAGAAGTGGAGTTTTTCAGCACAGTACCATCGTCAAAACTGGCGATATTTGCAATTAAAATATTGGATTCGGATGCGTAGTAAATAGTGTAACTGTTAGCCCCATTTACTGGATTCCAGCTAAGAATGACTGAACTATTTGCAGGTACAGCTGTGACATTTTGCGGCGCAACAAGTGCAGGGGTTGAGCTGCCTATGCTGGAAGTATTTTGACCAGGAGATGATGTGGTCGAAATAGAACTTGTGGATATCGCACTTGAAACAACACTGCTGGATGTGGAATTTCTCTGAGATGAACTGATTGACGCGACCGATGATATTCCAGATGAGTCATTAGTGTCAGATTCACCTGATGAACCGCAGGCGACGAGCATTGATAGCATAAAAATAGAAAACGAGTGTTTGATCAAATATGAGTTGTTCATCATGGAATCCGTGGGGTATTTACCATCGCCATGGTAACAACGCACTCCTCTGGAAAACGAGAAAGAGGTCGCACAAGATCAACTACTTTGATTGTGTTGCGCTTAACCAACAAAAAGGGTCGCATAAGCGACCCTTTTTGCTGGATTGGCCCGTAATTATTTTTTCGGATAATCGCGCTTCGGGCTGCCTGTATAAAGTTGGCGTGGACGACCAATTTTGTAAGGACTGCTGACCATTTCGTTCCAGTGAGAATACCAACCCACTGCGCGTCCCAAGGCAAAAATTACGGTGAACATTTCAGTCGGAATGCCAATCGCTTTCATGATAATGCCAGAGTAGAAATCGACATTTGGATAGAGTTTTTTCGATATGAAATAAGGGTCTTCCAATGCAATTTGTTCCAGGCGTTTTGCAATAGCGAGCATAGGCTCATTTTGCAAACCCAATTCACTCAATACTTCATCACAAGTTTGTTTCATGACTTTGGCTCGCGGGTCAAAGTTTTTATAAACACGATGACCAAATCCCATCAAGCGGAAACCGGAAGTTTTATCTTTGGCTCGTGCGACACAGGCCTCAACATTATCCAGAGTACCAATTTCTTCCAGCATTTCGAGAACTGCTTCGTTGGCGCCACCATGAGCAGGACCCCACAAGGTTGAAATGCCTGCAGCAATTGCTGCGAAAGGATTGGTGCCGGAAGATCCGGACAAGCGTACGGTAGACGTCGATGCGTTTTGTTCGTGATCAGCGTGCAGAACAAAAATGCGATCCATAGCTTTGGCAATGGTTTTGCTGACATTGGGCGCTTGACCGGCTTTGCCGAAAGTCATGTGCAAATAATTTTCAGCAAACGACAAGCTGTCGTCCGGTGCAATAAATTCTTCGCCCTTGCGGTGCTTGTACACCATGGCGGACAAGGTTGGCATTTGTCCAATTAAACGATAAGCCGTTAATTGGCGACTTTCGGCATTGGTGATATCAATTTCATCGTTATAAACAGCAGCTAATGCGGCAACGGCACTGCACAAAATTGCCATGGGATGTGATTCGCGTTTAAAACTTTTAATGATGTTGGCAATTGACGAATCAACAGCAGAATGTTTTTTGATTTCAGCAGTGAATTCAGTTTTTTGTTGGGGAGTTGGCAATTCGCCATTCAGAAGCAGATAACAGGTTTCGAGATAATCGGAAGAGACTGCCAGTTGTTCGATCGGGTAACCGCGATGAAGAAGAATTCCCTCGTCACCATCTATATAAGTAATTTTGGATTCACATGATGCGGTGGACATAAAGCCGGGGTCGAAAGTGAAAAATCCGTTTTTGGTAATTCCCGTTACGTCTATAACGTCAGGGCCTATAGTGCTGGGTAAAACGGGACATTCAATCTTGGTATCAATACCATCAATCGTGAGATGTGCTTTCTTGTCAGTCATTACTGACTCCTGTGCTTACTAGGGTTTTAACAATGGATTATCAATTTTCGGAGCGGCATTATAGACAAGTTGTTAACCAAGTCGAAAGTTTTTGCCAGATTGAAATCAGAAAAACTTACGTGAATAGCAATAGGGAATTTGCAAGATCGTTAAATCTCTGCTTTATTTTCGAAGTTTGCCTCTCTCTGGTGCGAAATGCTTTGCTGTGTTCTGAATCAGGGCAAAATAGTGATCTTTATTTCAATTAAATCAGTATCTTGTGTAAAAAAATCGTTAATTTAAACGCGAGTCCCAATAGAGATATATGTGTCAATTGCATGGGGTTTTTTGTTTGTGTTTCCAAACCTCACTCTCTATAATGCAGCGCGTTTTGCAGGGTGCACCGTCAAAAAGCAGAAAATGCTCTTTGTTTTGTTGCGAGTGCACATGTGTTTAACCGGCCCACAAGGCATAAGGTGAATAAAACCGTGAACAAAAAAAGACCCGTCAACCTCGATTTTTCTACTATTAAACTTCCTATCACTGCTCTTGTTTCTATTACCCATCGTGTCACAGGCATTATTCTTTTTGGCGGTGTTGCAGCGCTTATGTGGATGTTGCAGGCCAGCCTCGAATCTGCTGAAAGTTTCGCTGCAGTAAAAACTCTGGGTAATCATCCCATCTGCCATATAGTCCTGTTTGGCATTCTCGCATTTTTGGCTTACCACACAGTGATGGGTCTGCGTCATTTGATTATGGATTTCGGCATTGGTGAAACACTGAAAGGCGGTCAGACAGGTGCAAAAATCGCGCTGGTCATCGCCATAGTATTGATTGTATTAGCGGGAGTTTGGGTATGGTAACGTCAGTCACCAGTTTTGGTCGCAGCGGTCTTTATGATTGGCTGATTCAACGTGTCGGTGGTGTCGTCATGGCGGCTTACACCATTTTTATTGTCACTTATCTTTTATTGCATCCGGATTTAACTTTCGAGCAGTGGAAGTCTTTATACAGTCAATTATGGATGAGAGTGTTCACCCTGGTGACTCTCTTGTCTTTTATTTCACACGCATGGATTGGTTTATGGGCGGTGCTCACTGATTATTTGACTGTGCGTATGCTTGGCAATAAAGCGACTTTCTTGCGTGTGTTTGCCCAGCTTGTTTTAGGGATGGTTGCAGTTACCTATTTGGTCTGGGGTGTTGAAATCATCTGGGGTATTCAGTAATGGCTAATATGCGCACTATTTCGTTTGATGGGATTGTGGTCGGTGGTGGCGGTGCGGGTATGCGCGCTGCATTACAATTGGCGCAGTCCGGTTACAAAACCGCAGTAATTACTAAAGTATTTCCAACTCGTTCGCACACTGTGTCGGCTCAAGGTGGTATCACCTGTGCGATCGCCAGTGCTGATCCAAACGATGATTGGCGTTGGCACATGTATGACACAGTAAAAGGTTCTGATTATATTGGTGATCAGGATGCTATTGAATACATGTGTTCAGTCGGCCCTGAGGCCGTATTTGAATTGGAACACATGGGTTTGCCTTTCTCGCGTACTGAAACTGGCCGTATTTATCAGCGTCCGTTTGGTGGTCAGTCGAAGGGTCCTGATAATCCGACTCAGGCAGCACGTACTTGCGCAGCAGCAGATCGTACAGGTCATGCTTTGTTGCACACGCTTTATCAATCCAATATTAAAAACAAAACCGTATTTTTAAATGAATGGTTTGCGGTTGATCTGGTAAAAAATCAGGATGGTGCTGTTGTCGGTGTTATCGCGATTAATATCGAAGATGGCGAAACTGTTTATGTAAAAGCCAAAGCCACTGTATTGGCGACTGGTGGTGCAGGGCGCATTTATGCATCTACCACTAACGCCCACATCAACACTGGCGACGGCGTCGGTATGGCATTACGCGCAGGCTTCCCTGTACAAGATATTGAAATGTGGCAGTTCCACCCAACCGGTATTGCCGGTGCAGGTGTGTTGGTAACTGAAGGTTGTCGCGGTGAAGGTGGTTACCTGATCAACAAACACGGCGAGCGTTTTATGGAGCGTTACGCGCCAAACGCAAAAGATTTGGCTGGTCGTGACGTGGTAGCACGTTCAATGATTCGCGAAATTATTGCAGGCAATGGTTGTGGCCCTGATGGCGATCACGTGTTGTTGAAACTCGATCATCTCGGTGAAGAAGTTCTCGAAAGTAAATTGCCTGGTATCTGTGAATTGTCACGTACCTTCGCGCATGTTGATCCAGTGAAGGCACCGATTCCGGTAATCCCGACTTGCCACTACATGATGGGTGGTATTCCCACCAACGTGAATGGTCAAGCTTTGACTGTTGATGCCAAGGGCAATGATGTTGTGATCGATGGTTTGTTTGCTTGTGGCGAAGTGGCTTGCGTATCAGTCCACGGTGCAAACCGTTTGGGTGGTAACTCATTGCTTGATTTGGTTGTGTTTGGTCGTGCGGCTGGTTTGTATATTGAAAAAGCCTTGCGTGAAGGTGTTGAACATCGCGATGCCACGCAATCTGACATTGAAAAAGCTATGGCGCGTTTGAACAAAATCAACAATTCGACATCAGGTGAAAGTGCATCAGTCTTGCGCAAAGAGTTGCAAACCATCATGCAAAATTATTTCGGCGTATTCCGCAAAGGCGAGTTTATGCAGAAAGGTATTGAGCAGCTTGCAGCTTTGCGTAAACGCATTGAAAACGTCGCTATTACTGACAAGAGTAATGCATTTAATACCGCGCGTATCGAAGCATTGGAATTGCAAAATTTGTTGGAAGTAGCAGAAGCAACAGCAATCGCGGCTGAAGAAAGAAAAGAATCTCGCGGTGCGCATGCACGTGAAGATTATGAAACTCGTGATGATGCCAACTGGTTGTGTCACTCGATTTATTTCCCCGGTGAAAAGCGTGTCGGCAAGCGTGCGGTGAATTTCAAACCGCGCACTATGGAAGCTTTCCAACCAAAAGAACGTACTTATTAATCGGGGGATCTGAATCATGTTGAAAGTTCAAGTTTATCGCTACAACCCTGAAACTGATAACGCGCCTTATATGAAGACCTATGAGATAGATACTCAAGGTAAAGATTTAATGGTGTTGGATGTATTGGAATTGTTAAAAGCACAAGACCAATCATTGGCTTATCGCCGCTCATGCCGTGAAGGTGTCTGTGGTTCTGATGGTATGAACATCAATGGAAAAAATGGTTTGGCTTGTATCAAACCCATTTCCGAGTGCATC
>CBFGPN010000223.1:0-5765 GCA_965650675.1 uncultured Cellvibrio sp. | reverse complement strand
ATATTTAGAAACAGCAGTTAATTATAATAGAGTTTTTGCAGAAAAACATGATGTGTTGAAAAAACAAACTGATGTTGAAAAAAGTGTCGAAAATTATCCTGTGACAAATTTACCTGCCGAGTCAGGAATTTTGAAGGATAATGATTTTGAATTTTCAGGAGAAGATTTAAAACAAAAAATAGATCAATTGGCTGATCATGAAGTAGATAGTCTTCTAAATGCGTTATTAAATTAGTTTTGGTAGTCAACAAGGAGATAGGTTATGAGTCTTGACGCTCAACAAAAGCGGGACCTCTTGTTAAAGCTCTTATCTGGAAAAAATTTACCGGGTATAGATAACAATAAAAATGATATCGCCATTATTGGCTTGAACGGGCGTTATCCACAGTCACCATCGCTTGATGACTTTTGGAAAAATCTGTGTGCTGGTAAAAATTGTATTTCCGATGTACCTCCTGAAAGATGGAAGTGGCAAGAATTTACTGCAAAAGAATCGGATGATTATTCGCGTCGTCGTGCAGGTTTTATTGAAGATGTTGATAAGTTTGATCCATTGTTTTTTGGCATTTCACCGCGCGAAGCCGAAAGAATGGATCCACAGGAAAGACTTTTTCTGGAATCTTCCTGGCATGCAATTGAAGACGCCGGCTACACGCCGGAAACCTTGTGTAAGGAAGAGTCCCGTGTAGGTGTATTTGCCGGTGTGATGAATGCCAATTATTCGATCATGGGCTCCCAATCCTGGCATGAAAATCTGCAGCAAAATAAAGTTTATGCATGCAATCCCACCTTTTGGTCTATCGCCAATCGTATTTCGTTTACTTTTGATTTTACCGGGCCCAGTTTTGCGGTCGATTCCGCTTGTTCATCATCGCTCACTGCTATTCATTTAGCCTGTGAAAGTTTAAAACGTGGTGAATGTGAAGTGGCGTTGGCAGGCGGCGTTAATTTGATTTTACATCCGGCCCAGCTCGATAGTCTGGCCAAAATGAATATGTTGTCCAAAAAAGGTAATTGCCATACTTTTGGTGCAGATTCAGATGGTTTTACTGATGGCGAAGGTGTGGGTGTTGTTATTCTCAAACCGCTCGAAAAAGCTTTAAAAGATAAAGACAATATTTATGCGGTAATTCAGGCATCAGCAGTTAATTCCGGCGGTAAAACCAGCGGCTACACAGTACCCAACCCCAATGCACAGGCCAGCCTGATTGAAAAAACCATTAAGCAAGCGGGAATTAATCCGCGCGATATTTCTTATATAGAAGCACACGGTACAGGCACTCAATTAGGTGATCCCATTGAAATTCGTGGGCTTGGCAAAGCTTTTCAGCAATTTACCCAAGCCAGAAAGTTTTGTGCAATCGGTTCGGTAAAGTCAAACATTGGTCATCTTGAATCAGCAGCAGGTGTGTCAGCACTGACCAAAGTATTGTTGCAATTCAAAAATAAAAAATTGGTGCCTTCCATTAATGCATCGCAATTAAATGAAAAAATTGATTTTGATAATTCCCCGTTTTATTTGCAAAGGCATATTGAAGACTGGTGTAAAACTGAAAACACTTATGCCGGTATCAGTTCATTTGGTGCCGGTGGTGCAAACGCCCATATTATTTTGAGGAGTGCACCGGAAAAAGTATCCTATGTACAAGACAAGGAATCAGTTATTTATCTTTCTGCAAAATCTCTGGAACAATTAAAAATCTATGCCAGAAAACTGCATACGTTTATAGCAGAAAACTCAACCGATAAAGCCAATAATCTGGCGAATATTGCTTATACACTGGCCGTGGGTCGTGAAAGTTTTTCAAATAGGCTGGCGATTGTGACTGATGGTTTACATGACTTGCATGAAAAATTAAACGATTTCTTGCAAGAGAATGAGCGACCAGAAATTGTAATTGGCGCAGTAGAAGTTGATCAGCAATTCGAAAATTTTACGGTATCAGGGTCTTCGTCTTTGCAAGAAATAGCCAGAAAATGGGTGGCAGGAGAATCCGGGAAATATATTGATGAACAAAACTCTGTAAAACGAATTTCCCTTCCTCTTTACCCCTTTTTGAAAGAAAGATATTGGTTAAGTAATCAAAATACAGACAACAAATCGCATGTTCCTGCAATCCAGCCGGAAAAAGTTCAGCAGATAAAACAACCAACGCCGGTAGTTATACCTGCGAAACCAGTTAATCTGGAAGCTGTGTTGAATATTCAGCCTGTTTGGATTCCTGCAGTGCTTGACACTTCCGTTGCAAATCAGGAAATCGAAAATCTGTTTTTATTTTGTAAAGATATTGATCAAGCCCATGAACTATCTGCCAGCTTGAGCATAACACCGAAAAAATTATTATGTGCTATTCCAGGCAATGAAAATAAAATAGTGGTACCTGGAATATACCAATATTCATTGGAGTCAAAATCTCTATTTAATGCAGGGGTTATGCCTTGCCTGGAACAGTGTCAAGAGGCCAACATTATTTTTGCTTTGACACAGGGAACATCAAGTAATGATCAAGATGGTATACAGAGTTTACTTCTGTTGTCGCAGTTGCTCATTGAAAACAAAAATACCCGTAACATGTCTTTGTCTGTGTGGAATGACGACAGAAAAGATATTGCCGGTGTGACAGGTAATGCGGCGACCGGATTTGTGAAGTCTCTGAAAATTGAACGGCCCGAGTTTTTGTTGCAGCACGTGCAATTTGCAAATGATGAAGGTTTTTATTCTGTAGCACAGCAGATGCAGAAAATTACCGATGAAATTCGATCCGGGTTGATATCGCCAATCGTTAAATATTCTGCCGGTAACAGGTTGGTTGAAAAACTGTCTGTTGTCGACTTACCACAAAGCTCAAATAAAAATATTGCACAGGAAGGCGCTACTTATTTAATTACAGGTGGTGCGGGTGGTTTGGGCAGTATTGTCGCCAGTGCCATAGCAAAAACCGGAAAGGTAAACCTTATTTTGACAGGACGTTCTGCACTTGATCAGGAAAAAGAAAATCTGATCAAGTCACTGTCCCATTCACAAAACGAAGTCATCTATATCAGTTGCGATGTCAGCAATCAATCTGATGTGGCGTTGTTGTTTGAAAAAATAGATAACCGTTTTGGCAAGCTTAACGCCATTATTCACAGTGCAGGTATATTAAACGATTGTCTGATCCAGATGAAAAACTGGGATGATTTCAGGCGTTTAATCAACACCAAAACCCGGGCAATCCAATATCTGGATATGGCAAGTCGCTGCTATAAGTTGGATTATTTTGTTGCTTTTTCCTCGGTTACTTCAGTGTTGGGTAACTTTGGGCAAACAGATTATGCCTATGCCAATAGTTTTCTGGATTATTTCGTGCATTGGCGCAACCAGCAAGTGGCTGAAGGTAACAGGTTTGGTACAAGCATTTCGATTAATTGGCCAATATGGACCGAAGGTGGAATGCATATTGATAGCCGGATATTAAAATCCATTCGTGACAATATCGGGATTATTCCACTGGATACCCAAAATGGATTGGAGACTTTCTCTAACATTTTGCACAATCAAATCCGGCAAATTGCCCCGGTGTACGGTATTCAGGAGAGAATTAAAAATTATCTGGACAAGATGGGGGTTTTACATCACGCAATTGTTCCGGTTACTGAGCCAGAACCGATTAATTTATCCAATCAACGACTTGAGTTTACGGCTAACGAAAAGATAACCAGTATTCCCGCCTCCGTATCACGCAAGCTACTTAAAAAATTAAGGGAATTTACATCTGAAATTTTGGATATCCAGGATTATAAAATTAACAATGACCAAAATTTTGGAAATTACGGATTTGATTCAATAACCCTGCAAGAGTTTTCAAACAAAATTAATCGTGAATTTTCAATATCATTTTCGCCTGCATTATTTTATTCGCATCAAAGCCTTAATAAGTTAACTGAATATCTTGTTGCAGAATATTCCGCCGACTTGATCGGGGTTTTGGGTGGTGTCGAAAAACAGGAAATCAATCAGATTGATATTGATGCGAAAGAAATTGAAGTAAACGCTGAAGGAAATAGACCAGAAACTGATGATGAGGACATGAACATGGAAATTGCAATAATTGGTATGGATGCAACCCTGCCGGGAGCATCCAGTATTCAGGAATTTTGGGAAAACCTGAAATCAGGAGTGGATTCCATTGCCGAAATTCCGGAAAACCGCTGGCGATGGCAAGACCATTACGGTGATTCCTTCGGCAATATTAATAAGTCCAACTCTCGCTGGGGAGGATTT
The DNA here is from genome assembly GCA_965650675.1 of uncultured Cellvibrio sp. Lineage (GTDB taxonomy): Bacteria > Pseudomonadota > Gammaproteobacteria > Pseudomonadales > Cellvibrionaceae > Cellvibrio. Next base: position 1,501 of record CBFGPN010000223.1, on the reverse strand, counting down.
ATCAAGGATGTTGATTTATTTGATTACGAATTTTTTGAATTATCCAAACGTGAAGCCGATTTTATGGATCCGCAGCAGCGTTTATTTCTGCAAACAGCATGGAACGCGATTGAAAACAGCGGATACAATCCGCGCAATTTAAAAGATTACAGAGTTGGTGTATTTGCCGGTGTTGAATTTAATGATTACAAGGATTTGTTGGTTGACTATGGCCATTACCATGCCGAAATGCCAATAGGTAATGCACATAATATGATTGCCAACCGGGTTTCTTATTTTCTGGATTTAACCGGGCCCAGTGAATCTGTGGATACTGCTTGTTCGAGTAGTCTGGTTGCAATTAATCGCGCTGCAAGATCAATTCAATCCGGTGAATGTAATCTGGCAATTGCGGGCGGTGTCAATTTGGCTCTTTCGCCAAAAACCATGATTGGTACCAGTCAATTAAATATTTATTCACCCGACGGTCGCTGTAAAACACTGGATAAAGATGCCAATGGTTATGTGAAAGGTGAAGGTGTTGGCATAGTGGTGCTGAAACCTTTAAAACAAGCCCAGGCAGACGGCGACAATATTATTGCAGTGATTAAATCCTATGCCTTGAATCATGGCGGTCGCAGCAGTTCAATTACCGCACCCAATTCAAATGCCCAGGCTGAGTTGTTATTACATGCTTACCAAAAAGCCAACATATACCCTGAACAAATTTGTTACATTGAAATGCATGGAACAGGAACTCGTCTTGGTGACCCAATAGAAGTAGAAGGTATTAAAAAAGCACTGAAAAAATTATCGGGTGAAAAATTTTCACAAAAACACTGTGGAATAGGATCGGTAAAAACCAATATAGGTCATTTGGAACCTGCAGCGGGTGTAGCAGGATTATTAAAAGTGTTGTTGTCACTGAAACACTCCCAGCTTCCACCCAGTTTACATTTTAAAGAATTAAATCCATTAATTAATCTGGATGATTCGCCTCTCTACGTTGTAAAAGAATTAACTGATTTGCAACCACCCATGACAGCGGATCACAAACCGCTACCCTTGGTCGCAGGTGTAAGTTCATTTGGATTTGGTGGCAGCAATGCTCATCTTGTTGTTCAACAATATCTTGATAAAACCGAATCGCGCGATTCATTCAACATTGAATGCCTGGTGCCACTCTCTGCCAAAACCGATTGGCAACTTAAGCAGCAGGCTGTGAATTTGTTGAATTATGTCGGTACAAACCAGCAAGGTTCCTTGCAAGATATTGCCTTTACCTTGCAAACCGGTCGCCAACCTATGGATTGTCGTGTGGCTTTTTTGGTTCATTCAAGAAATGAATTGATCGAAAAATTAACGGCTTTTATTAATGATGGTGTTTCCGAGTACAGCGGTCAGCATAGTCAGAATTCAGGATTGCTGACTGATTTGCTGGATACAGATTTTGCTGATCACTTGATGCAAAAGCAGGATTTACATCAAATGGCAAAATGGTGGGTAAAAGGTGTTAATTTCG
>CBFGPN010000222.1:0-5781 GCA_965650675.1 uncultured Cellvibrio sp. | reverse complement strand
GCTCCGTAGTTGGCATCGACTTTGCTCCAGATATTACTGTGTGTTTCTAAACATGTTTAATAATCGGAGTTTAAAAATGAAAAAATCAGTACAGCAAGGTTTTACCCTGATCGAATTGATGATCGTTGTGGCGATCATTGGTATTTTAGCTGCAGTTGCGTTACCGCAATATCAAACTTATGTTGCCAAGTCGCAGGCCGCTCGTGTAATGACTGAAATTGGTTCTCTTAAAACTATCGTGGAAACTTGTTTATTGGAAGGTAGAACTAATCCTGTTGATAGCACTGGTGATGCAACAGTTGCTACTAACTGTGTTATTGGTTTTGGGGGCAGTACTTTGCTTGGCGCTGAGATACCTGGCACTCCTCCTGCAGGTACTGGTTCTGTTGATGTGACTATTACTGCCTCTACCGGTGTGGTTACTATGGTTGGTACATTCGGTAATAGTGCGGCAGCTGCTTTAGTTGGTGAGACAGCGGGTACATTAACTTGGGCTCGTGATACAAACGGTTCTTGGACTTGTAGTTCAACTGTTGATGCTAAATATGCGCCCAATGGTTGTGGTTCAGGCAGCTAATAATATCTAACTAGTTTGCTAATAAAAAAGCGCCTTTTGGCGCTTTTTTATTAATGACCAGCCTTCTTTTTCTTCTTTTGGAACGGATACAAAAACTGTTTCCAATATCCATTGGGTACCGGATGACCGCCAATACCGTAGCCTTTTGGCCATTGGTGAGGGGGCATGTAGTAGGTGCCGAATAATTTATCCAACCAGGGAAAGTGAATTGAATAATTTACATTGATGGCTTCTTTTTCAATGCCGTGGTGCCAGTGATGAAAACGTGGCGTTACGATAAAAGGTTTTAACCATTCAACATTGAAACGCACATTGGCGTGAACAAAAGTTGCATTTAAGTAGACCAGTAAAATGTAAATGCTAAGTGCTTGCTGATTAAACCCTAAAACAAACATAGGAATAATCGTCAAACCACGCAAACCGACAATTTCAACTATATGCATACGTGAACCTGCAAGCCAATCCATTTTTTGTGCAGAATGATGTACCGCATGAAAGCGCCATAAAAAGGGAACTTCATGAAACAAACGATGAAACCAATATTGTACAAAATCTGTGAGCAACATGATTTCCAACACTTGCAATACCAGAGGTTGCCCTGCAACCATCTGACGAAAACTGCTCCATGAACCGGTAGTTTCCAATATAAACATCGATGGAGATAAAGATAAGAAACTAATAATTTGTACTAATACACTGCTAAATAAAAAATAAAATAAATCTTCTCGCCATTCGGTTCTAAATAAAGGCTGATCGGTTAAACGACCAAATAATTTTTCCAGCGGAATAAACAATAAACCCGTCAGCAACAGATTCAACACAAACCAATCCAAGCCCAATGCATAAGCATTTGCAATATGCTGTTCTTGCGGATCAATTAATTGCCCAACAAGCAAGGATACAAACACCAAAGTAATTGCACTGAAACCTAAAATTTTATTGCGACGCAAAACCAGATTGATAATCGCCAATAAAAAAGCAATTACTAAAATCGATTGAATGACTAGAGAAAAAATTGCCTGGTTATGCACCACAGCCAATTCCTTCATCGAAAACCATTGTGGAAATCGTTGACTAAGTAACAACAATAATCCTGCAATTGATGTTACCAATGCGAGAAAGCCGCTGATCCAACCGGAACCAAATTGTCGGGTTTCGGCAGAGGCTTCCAGATCATTGCGAATAGCGAGGCGAATTTTATTGATCATGATTTATATCCGTTTTTTTATTATTCAAAAGCCTTACCCCCACCTAACCTCCCCCTTGGCAGGGGGAGGGACAGTTCCCCACTTTGAAAAAGGGGGGCTAGGGGGGATTTAAAATCTCAGAAAATTTGACCATTTTAAATCCCTCCCCCGCCTCCCTTTTTCAAAGGGAGGAGCCAAATTCCCTCCCCCTGCAAAGGGGTAAGGCTTTTAAAGGTTTTACTCAGGCCTCATATGCGGAAACAACAACACATCACGAATTGACGGCGCGTTGGCAAACAACATAATCAAACGATCAATACCAATACCCTCGCCTGCTGTTGGCGGCAAACCGTATTCCAGTGCGCGCACAAAATCCGCATCGTAGTGCATGGCTTCATCGTCGCCGGCATCTTTTTCGCGTACTTGTTGCATAAAGCGTTCGGCTTGATCTTCGGCGTCGTTTAATTCAGAGAAACCGTTCGCCAATTCACGTCCGCCGATAAAAAATTCAAAGCGATCAGTGACCGCAGGGTTTTCATCATTACGACGCGCCAATGGTGATATTTCGATTGGGTATTCAGTGATAAAGGTTGGCTGATCCAATTTGTGCTCAACTGTTTCCTCGAAAATTTCGGTTTGAATTTTTCCGAGTGCAGTGCCTGGTTTAATCTTCAATCCTAACGCTTCTGCCGCTTTGGTTGCACCTTCGACACTGCTGAGTTGTTCTGCAGTAATTTGCGAATTGTAATGCAGCACAGAATCAAACATGGTCAAACGAGCAAAGGGTTTACCAAAATCGTATTCGCTGGTTTGATATTTCAGAATGCTGCTGCCTGTCACTTCAATACACAATTTGCGCAGCATATCTTCCGTCAAATCCATCAAGTCTTTGTAATCCGCATAAGCTTGATAAAATTCCATCATAGTGAATTCAGGATTGTGACGAGTTGAAACGCCTTCGTTACGGAAGTTACGGTTAATTTCAAACACACGTTCGAATCCACCGACAACCAAACGCTTCAAATATAATTCCGGTGCAATGCGCAAAAACATATCCATATCCAAGGCATTGTGATGAGTGATGAAAGGTTTTGCAGAAGCGCCGCCAGGAATCACATGCAGCATTGGCGTTTCAACCTCCATAAAACCGCAGCCCGACATGTAATTGCGAATAAAATTAATGCAACGCGAACGCAAACGGAAAGTGTCGCGCACTTCCGGGTTTACCATTAAATCCACATAGCGTTGACGATAACGAATTTCCTGATCGGCCAGGCCGTGATATTTATCCGGCAATGGACGCAGTGATTTGGTCAGCAATTGAAATTCTTCAAGATTAACGTAGAGATCACCTTTGCCGGATTTGTGCAGCGCACCTTTCACGCCGACAATATCACCCATGTCCCACACACCCCACTTGTCCTTGATAATTTCTTGCGCAGCTTTGTCCGCATAAAGTTGGATGGAGCCTTCACCATCTTGCAACACCATAAACGGCCCGCGTTTGGCCATAATGCGACCGGCAACACTGACCTTATGATCCAGTGCTTCCAATTCCTCTTTGGTTTTTTCACCAAATTGAGTTTGCAGTTCAACACTCTTGTGTTCCGGACGAAACACATTGGGGAATGCATTGCCCTTTTCACGAATGGCGGCCAGTTTTTGACGGCGTTCGGTGATCAGCTTATTGTCGTCTTCATGGGTGGACAGGGGCGCGTGGGTATCATTGGTCATAATGGTCACTGGTCTTGGTTTTTCAAAAGGTGCGCATTATAACGACAAGGGCTGATCGAATGCAGCCCTGAAGCCGACTAATTACTCAATGCAGATTCGATTAATGGCTGAATGCGCCGCTCCGTCCTGAATCCGAAACCCTGGGCAGATTCATATTCCATCCCCAGAATGGCGTAATAACCTACTTCCCGATTTATCCAGGGCGTAAATCCAAAGGCTCCGGGCGAGGACAACGCCTGGCAACCCTCAGCAGGTGTATCGCATTCCAGCCAAGCTGATAACCCATAACGGATACTTTCAGGCGCAGAGGGCGGAAGATTGCCAATCATCACATCGGGATAAGGCATTTTGGCTTGCTCATCAAATAAATCCGCAGGAATTAATTGTGTCTGTTGATCGCCATTTTTCCAGAGTCCCTTGTGGTAAATCAGCTGCAAAATTTTTGCGTATTGATTCATCGATATGCGCATCCCACCTGCGATCATCGGATTTTGACTGCCGTTTGCACCCAAAGGTTGAGCGTAGTAATTAATCGACAAGTCCAACCCTAACGGAATTAATAATTCCTCATTCAAAATTGTTTTCCAGGACTTTTCCGTCACAACTTCTGCCATACGCCCGGCGACTTGCAGATGTGTTCCGCCATAATCGTAACGAGTCCCCGGCAAACCTAATGGTTCAGTCGTACTAATCAAGGCAACACATTCTTCAAACGTAAATAGCGCGGTGTAAATACAGATATGCTCGTTATCCATTCCTGATGTGAAAGACAATAATTGTTTTAAATTCACATTCGAATTTTTCATCCAACCTAAAATATCGCCAGTAGTATCATCAAAACTGATTTCATTCTTACCGACCAAACTCAACAAAACGGTCCCCGAAACCCATTTGCTGGCCGATGCAACTGCCACTGTTTGATCTGCATTGAAACTGCCAAAATTTTGCTCAAATATTTTTTCATCCTGATCGTTAAAAACAATCAGGGTCATCCCGGTTAATCCGTTTAGTCGCTCCGATTCATATTCCGTTTGCAAAACTGCCCGCACCTCAGCGAAGGCATCGCTAGAAGATTGGCTGGAACTCGATTGACTACTGGAGCTTACTGAACTCAAAGATGAGGACAAACTTGAAACAGAAGAAACAACTGAACTGGAAGCCCCCGAACCACCGCCTGATCCCCCGCCACAAGCAGATAAACATAGAGTTAAAGAAAGTATGGATAGAATCGATAATAGGCTACGCATGGGGTTTCTCTCTCAAAGAAAACAACAATTGAGTTATTAACGGATGTGGAGGGAAAAGGTTGACAGGGGAATTATGTTTTTTTAAGAGCGCCCCCCCCTACGGGCACCCCTCCGAGGGAGGGGAATTTAGTGATCGCCAATTGCAACAATTTTCTCCGAAGCACAATTCAATTCTCCTCCTTCGGAGGGGTGCCTCGAAGAGGCGGGGTGGTTACGTACCTCGAAAGAATCATAATTGATGAATCGAAAAAAATTCATGTTTTTTTCCTCCCTAACATGCGATTTAAGGTTTCATCTTTATCAATTAAGTGGTGCTTTAATGCGCCCAACAGATGTAAAAAAATTATCGCAATCATCAGATAACCCAAATAGTGATGGGCTGTTTGTCCAAAATTCCTCCAGCTTTCGCTGTAGGCTATAGCCTCCCCTGCTTCTGATAATTGATGCGGAAATAATTCGAAACCGAAAACTCCAAAACCGTGTCCACTAGCGCCAGAGTAAATCATTCCCGATATTGGCATCAGCAACATCAGAATCAAAAGTAACCAATGCGTCATTTTTGCCAAACGCTGTTCAATCAACGAATAATGACCGACAGGAGCTGGCCAGCCGTGCTTTAATCGCCAAATCACACGTAACAAAATGATGGGAAAGAGAAGTACAGCAAAGGATTTATGATAAATATATAAAGGCCAAACTTCATTCAAGGTCATGTAGAGACCAACTGTAGTTAGCGCAATTACACCCAGTGCAACCGTCCAATGAAGTATTATTGATACAAAACCCATTTTTATGACTCCTGCTAGTTGAATTGCAGGAATCCTAACCTTGCTTTGTGATTTGGCGCATCAGGTTTGGGATGAGACAAGTCATTTTGGGACTATGGGATGAAGTGATAAGCGCTATCTTGTTGAAATTAAATAAAAATCATTAAAGATAACGAATAAGATTATTCCGGTATCGCTGACTGATCACCAAGCGCTCGCCGTTGGTTAAGACCAGGGCATCTGCCTCAACCGATTTTATTGCACCAGGG
>CBFGPN010000221.1:0-5788 GCA_965650675.1 uncultured Cellvibrio sp. | reverse complement strand
TGCTTTCATAAATATATTCATCATTATTTTTGCCTATGACTCTACGTAAATTTACGGAGGTAAAGTAATCTCCCACATGTATTTTGCTACCTATAATTCTTCCAAATACTCGATCATTTTGGAGCAACTCGTATACTTCAAAAACGATAGGTGGTTTCATAGAGTTAACAGCTTGATGTTGCAATTAATACTTTAAAGGTTCAGACTTTTTTAACAATTATTCGCTTTTAAGATTGGTGATCCGTTCAACTGAAAAATCAGAAGCTAAACAAAAAGAGCAAGAAAATGATAACAAAAATATTATGTGTTTCATGATTGCTTAAAAATATCCTCTGCCCACCTTAAACGTCATGTGGTTTATTAGTTCAGTATTGGATTTATTTCATGGCACCAAACATATATCTCAATATCAACTTCCTCTTCAAACTCGAAAGATACTTCTGTAAAAGGGATTTCTGCTAACTCTTCAAATGGAATTCCTTTTGAATAGTTAGAGGAATAATATTTTTCCACCAAGTTTTCAAGATCACTGACTAAATTTACTTTTTGACCAAATGGCAAAGTCTGCTTGGTAACTGATGCTATACAACAACGCAATTGATGAGCCATTTCATCCTGCCAAACGTAAAACGTCATGGTTCCAGTGATGCGTCTTGACCAGTTTTCGTGTATTGCCTCAAAAAATTCAACTATATCTTGAATGCTGTTGTCTTTACTGAAACTAAAAGACCAGCAATTTGTTTTTGTTTCTTTTGAAATACTATCAGGAGAAACGATCAAGTCATGTTTCAACACATCATTAAGCCATTCATCCAGGGGTTCATTCATAGCATTGAGTCAAGTAAGGTAACTGATTGATTAGCTCAGTTAATTCCAAATCAGTTTTTTAGTCAATCATGTGACTCTTCGGTTACAGAAATCTATGAATATCAATAGCCCAAAGGTATATGAAACAAGAAATTGTCGGAATCTTGTGAGTAATCCCAGATAATCCGTGCCTAAAGCCAGTCAAATCAGTAAAATGCCCACTTTTTTGATTGGGTAGTCCTGTGATCTCCACTGCTAATATCACCATGCAATTTGGTGCCAAGCCGCTGTTTGAAAATGTCTCCGTTAAATTCAACAACTCCAATCGTTATGGATTGATTGGGGCTAATGGTTGCGGTAAATCCACGTTTATGAAAATCCTCGGCGGTGATTTGGTGCCGAGTGGTGGGCAGGTAATGCTTGAACCCAATATGCGATTGGGGAAATTGAAGCAGGACCAGTTTGCTTATGAAGAATTCACTGTGTTGGATACGGTGATTATGGGCCACACCGAATTGTGGGCGGTGAAAGCGGAGCGTGATCGTATTTACAGTTTGCCGGAAATGAGCGAAGAAGACGGCATGAAAGTGGCGGAATTGGAAGTCGCATTTGCCGAAATGGATGGTTACACCGCTGAAGCGCGAGCGGGTGAATTATTATTGGGATTGGATATTCCGATTGAGCAACACACCGGATTAATGAGTGCAGTGGCACCAGGATGGAAATTGCGAGTGTTGTTGGCGCAGGCACTATTTTCTGATCCTGATGTTTTATTGTTGGACGAACCAACAAACAACCTCGACATTAATACCATTCGCTGGCTTGAAGGAATTTTGAATCAACGCAATTCCACCATCATTATCATTTCGCATGATCGTCACTTTTTAAACGCAGTTTGCACACACATGGCGGATTTGGATTATGGCGAATTGCGAATTTATCCGGGCAATTATGACGATTACATGTTGGCATCAACACAGGCACGTGAAAAATTATTAAGCGAAAATGCCAAAAAGAAAGCACAGATTGCAGAATTGCAAACCTTCGTCAGTCGCTTTTCGGCCAACGCATCCAAGGCCAAACAAGCCACTTCACGCGCGCGTCAGATTGACAAAATTCAACTGGACGATGTTAAACCTTCCAGTCGCGTTAGCCCTTACATTCGCTTTACACAAAATAAAAAATTGCATCGTCAAGCGGTGACATTGGATCAAGTCACCAAAGGTTTTGATCGCCCATTATTTACTGAGTTGAGTTTACAAATCGAAGCCGGTGAGCGCATCGCAATTATTGGGCCTAACGGTGCAGGTAAAACGACTTTGTTGCGATGTTTGTACGGTGATTTAAAACCTGACGCGGGTACAGTGAAATGGGCAGAACAGGCAGAGGTCGCCTATTTTGCGCAGGATCATTCGCATGAATTTGTTGATGATGTGAATTTATTTGATTGGATGAAACAATGGACCAAAGGTGATGAGCAATTGGTTCGTGGTGCTTTGGGCCGTATGTTATTTTCCAACGATGAAGTGAAAAAGAAAATTAAAGTTTTATCGGGTGGAGAAAAAGCCCGCATGTTATTTGGTAAATTCAGTCTGATTAATCCGAACGTGATGTTATTGGATGAGCCTACCAACCATTTGGATATGGAATCCATCGAAGCACTCAACCTCGCATTGGAAAATTATCCGGGAACAATAGTTTTTGTTAGCCATGATCGTGAATTTGTTTCATCACTGGCGACACGCATCATCGATATGCAACCATCTGGGTTAATTGATTTCCACGGCAACTATGATGATTATTTGCGTAGTCAGGGGATTTATACGGAGTAAATATTTCAGGGCTTTCAGTGTCACCTGAGAGCCCTAAAAATGTTACCGTTTATTATCAGATCCAACCCAGCGATTATAAGTAAAAAATACGGTATCTCTTATCCAGCCCAATGATTCATACAATGACTGCGCGGTTTTGTTATTGGTCGCAGTCGTTAAATCCATTCGCGATTTTCCTTCACTAACCGCTTTGTTTTCTGCTGCTTGTAATAACAATTTACCGACGCCTTGTTTGCGTACATTGGGCAGTACAAACAAATCATAAAGTGTATAGATAGGTTTGGCTTCAACCGAACAAAAGCTCGGATAAAGTTGACAAAAACCCACTAATTTTTCCTCGCTGGTTTCTGCAACCAAAATGCAGGATTCCTGATTGATAAATCGCGCTTGAATAAATTTCCGGGCTACATCCAGATTCGGTTGCTGCTGATAAAATTGACGATAAAGATCAAATAAAATCGCAACTTGTTCCAAATCGCTGATTTGCATCTGTCTAACAGAAATGTTCATAACTCTGCCTTAAAATTGAAACATAACGCCTGCTTGTGTATTGCGGAATGTGCCAAATTCATACTTGGTGTATTGAATGGAACTGACAATCGCGATTAAGTCGTTAATAGGGAATTCGAGATTAAGTTGGCCGTAAAAATCAGTGTCTCTGTAGGTTCCGGCTTTTAGATTGCTTGAGGGTTCGAGGGAGCCTTCTTCAAATTCAAGTTTCCATCTGGATACGCCCAGAGTTGGCACTATGCGAAAATGATCTGACAGATTAATTTTGTATCCCAGATGTAATCTGTCTTCTGATAGTGTTGCTCTGTCATCGGCACCAAGCCAGCTTGAGCTTTTGTGTATGGCAATATCCAATCCAGTTGTAAAATTTGAAGCAAACGCCAAGCCTGCTCCCAGAGTCAGGCTTGTTCCCTCATCAGAAAATGAAGTGATATCATCTGAAAAGTGTTCATCAACTTTCATTTCAGCCCAGCCTCCCTGAGCTGTCACTGTGTATTCAACTGCCTGCACTGTAACCGCACTACATGATAGAAAAAATCCAACAACATAAGTGATAAGTGTTTTCATTATGCATGCTCTATAAGATTGATTCGTTTTATGAGAATAGGAAAAAATGGCAGTTGCCAACCAGGATGTTAAACAATTGACAGTCTGTCGCCGACGGAGATTATGCCTGATTCAAGTATCTTACAAGTAATGCCGCCATGTCCGCGAACGGCGTTATAACCACCGGGACCAAAAGTCTCTTCCATTTTTGAGCAGGGTTCACATAAACCGGAATATTCCAACAGTGCAGTGCCTAATCGAAATTGTTTATTTTTCAACGCTAATAAATTAATGCCACTGATGGCAATATTGCGGCGTAATGATTCGGGCGCGATAAAATTTTGATGTAAGAGTGATGCAATCACCGACAAATGTTCCCACTGGATTAGTGTAATTTGTCGCTTGCCATTTTTGCTGGCGTAACGATCACCGACCAAACCTCTGCCTGCAATTGCATCAACCTGTTGAACGATTTCGAGTGGTGTGGATTCGGTTTTACCGCTGACATAAACGATTTTGGCGGGGCGAATGCCAATCCATTCCACTTTTCCGATTTGCGGAAGTGTGTCGAAAAGTTGTTGTAGTGATTCACTCATAGTTTTTTAATTTTATTTTTTGGATCAGGCTTTCTTCACAAACTCTGATTTCAGCATCATTGCGCCGAAACCCTCGATTTTGCAATCAATATCATGATCGCCATCAACCAATCGATTGATTTTAATTTTGGTGCCGACTTTTAAAACAGATGAAGAGCCCTTGACCTTTAAATCTTTAATTAAGGTCACGTGATCACCCTCTGCTAACAAATTACCATTGGCATCGCGCACGATTAATTTATCTTCTGATTCTGTTATTGCGCTTGCAGACCATTCATATCCGCATTCCGGACAAATGAATTGCTCGCCATCTTGATAAGTGTAAACAGAATTACATTGAGGGCAGGGGGGTAGCTGATCAGTCATAAAATTTTTCGCTTGTTGTTTAAGATTTTTTAAAAGCCCCTCACCCTAACCCTCTCCCAGAGGGAGAGGGGATGAGTGCATTATTCCGGTGGCATGAGTTTTGGATTAAATACAATTTCCCATAAGTGTTGATCGGGGTCTTGAAAATATCCGGCGTAACCGCCCCAAAAAGTATTTTGTGCTTTTTTAATAATAGTGGCACCGGCTGCGCGCGCTTCTTCCAACACTTGATCAACCTCGTCTTTGAATCGCACGTTGTGACTAATTAACGTCTGTGTATGGCAGTGTGGCGTAATCGGTAAACCTGTATCTTTCGCAAGACTGGTTTTCGGCCAGAGTGCTAATTGTAAACCGGGTTGCATGGGAATAAAAACCACCGCGCCAATTTCATATTTTTCACCCACTATGCCTTCAGTTTTTAAACCCAAACCATCGCGATAAAATGCCAATGATTTGTGTAAATCTTCAACGGTGAGTGTGATAACGGTTATACCAGGTTTCATTTATGTATTCCCATAAGATTAGTGTGTCTGTTGTGTTTTAATTATTCAATTACGGTTATACCAATCACTTTCAGTTTTCCGCTGATTATATTTCCATAAGGCCGGATACCAATTTCAACAATTTCGTTTTCGTTGATAACAAAGGGATCTTTTATGTTTTTAAAATCACATATGTTAGTAAATACATTTGATTTTATGTCAGCACCACTGATAAAACAGTCCTGCCATCTGCCATCCTTACTGATGATAAAAAGCTGTAAAACAAAATCAGGTTTTTTATATGAATCATCAATATAAATTGTAAAGGCGACTTTTGATCCGGGTACATTTGCCGGACCTTTTATGGATGTTGATAGTTGATCTGCCACTGATTTGGGTGAATAGGAAACTCCCCGATTGTAATCAAGTGCTACACGATTGGTTGTGCGCCAGCCTTTGTCTGTAGAAATGTTGGCAGGAATACTGATTTTTGCTGATTGAATAATGGCATTGCCAATAGGTTCCATTTGGTGAATTTTAATGCCAAAGTTGACCGGTTCGTTTTCGAGGATTTTTGTAAAATCGTTATTCTCATCAATTACACAATCGTATTCGAAGTCCAGGGTTCCAATAATTTCCTCTGCAAGCC
>CBFGPN010000220.1:0-5848 GCA_965650675.1 uncultured Cellvibrio sp. | reverse complement strand
ACACACCGAATACCCTCTATCTCTACAATGCTTTTGATAGTACTGATGCCAGCCCGGAATATGCCGGTCTCAATTATCAAGTGCAAATTGTTGGGGCAAGACCAAGGGATTAACTGTTATTGTTTGACAACCTCTCTCGTCTCTTGGCGAGAGAGGTTTTTTTACTTTTTAAGAGATTACATATGCGCAGTATTATTTTTTTCTTAATATTTTTTCTCTCTTCTTTTTCTTTTGCTCACGCTCCCTTTCAAGTTACCGGAACTCTTTCATTAAAAAATGAAAAAATTATTCTGGATCTACTGTTAACTAACGATACAGTATCCAAACTTTGTCTACTTCATCTGCCTTATGGCAGCGTTTTGAATCCGAAAGAGCTCAAAAAATCAAACAATGAAATATTGGCCTGCATCGCCAAAGTTTATCGATTAAAAGATGGTGCAAATGAATTGACTCCTGAAATCACTCAAGTCGTATTGATTGACGATAACGATTTGACTGCCGTACTGAAATATCCGGCTGCCAAACAAGGAAACTTGAGTATTGAGGCCACACATTTAACATCCATAGAAGGAATGTTTATAAACTCATCATCATTTGTTGTGAAGAAGGATCAGGAGGTACTGGCAAATAAATTATTTTCGCAAACCGATTTCCTGCTTGATTTGAGCTTACCCAAAGAAACACCTCTGGCGAGTTTTATGGCGTTTTTTCATTTGGGTGTAGAGCATATTTTTATTGGATTTGATCATCTGCTTTTTCTCGCTGGATTGTTGTTGGCCTGTCGCCGCTGGCGCACCACTGCATTGATTATTACCTCTTTTACAATTGCCCATTCAATTACTCTGGCCATAGCCGCATTGGGATGGGTCAGATTGGATTCACGTTGGGTAGAAATTTCAATTGCGGCAAGTATTGTTCTGGTAGGCTTGGATAACCTCTGGCGCAGCAATGAAACAGGCGAACCACGTGCGCGCTGGTTAATCACTTTTGTGTTTGGACTGATACACGGTTTTGGTTTTGCCAGTGTACTCAGTGAGTCAGGTCTTGCATCCGGTTCACAACTGATTATTTCACTATTGGGATTTAATCTGGGAGTCGAAGCCGGACAACTATTACTCGCCAGTGTTTTTTTGGTATTACTGTTCCAATTATTAAAAATAAATTTATTTCGCCGATGGGGAACAAAAACACTTTCTCTAGGCGTTATTGCAGGTGGTATGTATTGGTTAATTGAACGAATTTAAATTCAATTAACCTTGATGAAAAATATTTTTTGTTAAGAAAATAAAAATTTTCAGTCGTCAAAAATGCCACGCAAGTGCCAGGCGCAAACTTCGCGGTTCAAAAACATGATAGTGATGATCGTCAACGGGAGATGCCTCTGCAGATAATTGCGAAGCATAAAAATATTCTATATCACGATCATTGGAATCCAATAAATTAAGCACATCGAAGGTTAACTGAATTTGCTTATTGAATTCATAACTCATGCGCCAATTCACCATGGTGCTGGCATCCGCAGTTGCACCACCATCAAGTGGATATTCTCCCAAATGACGCACGCGCAGGTGCGTAAAAAAACGATCATTCACTTGCCAGTTAACACCGGTGGTCAACACCTGTTTCAACGCTCCCGGAATAGTGGTTGATCCATCGAGCAGTTCATCAAATTCTGCATTGCTGTGCGCATATTCAATATCAAACATCCACTCATTGTTGATCTGGAAATAAGCTGTTAATTCAACACCTTCACGGGTGCTGCTGATACCCGTATCTTCAGTCACACCTTCATCGCCGACAAACAGCAACTCTGAGTCAATTTCAAGATGCCACAGCGCAACAGACAGATTGAGCTGATTGTAATTGCCTCGCCATCCCAACTCATAACCTAATGTACCTACAAGGGGATCTGCCGGATTCAGTTCTTCTGCTGTATTAGGATCAACACTAAGGGTTACGCCTCGCGCGTCATTACTATGAAACCCTTGACCTATGCTGCTGTAAATTTCCTGCTGCTGATTAATGGTGTAAATCACCGATAGTGAACCTGTGGTTATATCGTCACTGACTTGATTATTATTTAACTCCAGTGAGTTACTGTTGGCTGCCGTGAGTGGAGTCACATCGAACGAAAAATAATCCTGGCGAACTCCCAGCACAGTGCGCAGGTGTTGCGTCAATACCAGAGTGTTCTTCCAATAGGCGCTGATACTGGCCTCATCCACAGCATCAGTGCGAATACTGCTGAGAAATTCACGGGCTTTGGTACGATTCAGTCCCACCTCCCTGATATCATCTACGCGAGTTTCGACACCAAAAGTATTTACCATCTCGCGCGATAAAAAATCGCGGTTTAATGTCAAACTCAAATCACCGCCGTAAATAATACGATCATCAATCTGTTGAAATTGATCACCATCCGGGTCTGTAAAGTAACTGAAATTTGACCAAAGCGTCATGTCGTAATCAATCGCATAAATATGCGCCTGAACCAAATCACCTTTCTCATTTTTTTGACGAAATTTTGTGGATAAACTGTAACGACTGGATTCTCCACCAACAGAAGTATCGATTGAACCCAATTCATCTATGAGACCCTGTTGTACAGCGCGCTCAGGTATTTGGTCAGCGGAGTTCCACTGGTTGTCATATCCCATAAACAAAAGTTCAAATGAAGATTCATCAGTCTTCCATTTTTGTTTTAACCAAAGATTGGTTTTACCGACATCTTCATCAATATCTTTCCAGGGGCCGCTGTAAATTTGATGCTCAACACCATAAAGCAATTTACCCTTCGCAGCGGGAGTTTCCCCTATTAATAAACCGCGAGCAAAATCCCACTCGCCAAGCGCTAATGAAAATTGGTTCTCACTGGTTTTTGCTGTCACAATATTGGCAGCACCTGCCCCGGAAAAATCGCCAACATCGGAATAATAAGGACCTTTTTTGTAATGAATACCGCCTACCAACTCCGGAATTATAAAATTAATATCGGTATAACCCTGACCATGACCATGAGTACGCATATTGACGGGCATGCCATCAATGCTCGTGGCGAAGTCAGTGCCATGATCAAGGTTAAACCCACGTAAAAAATATTGGTTAGCTTTGCCGCTGCCGCTATGTTGGGTCGCAACCAAACCAGGTACAGCTTCGAGAATTTCACCCGTTCTAAGCAACGGCCTGATGATCAAATCAGTTTGGGAAATTGTGCCTTCTGATGCCGACAGAGTTTGTCCAATGATGTTGGCGTGATGCCCAAGAATATGAATTTCCTGAACATCGAGACTATTCAAATCTGTGTGTTGATCTTCCGCATAAGTGGAGACTGCATTCATTCCCAAAAAAGTAATCAACGCTGACCATAATGTCTTTCGCATATTGCATTCTCATATTTATAATTCGCAAGACTTGATAAATTGAACAGTGCTCAACTATTCAACTTAAAAAAACTGCCACATTCTATCAGTGGTGAAGAAACGGTTACATGGATAAAACTTAACATTTTTGTGACTAAAGCATAAAAATAGAACTCTATTGTTATTTGTTTAGTAACTTGATTTTGAATGACCAGTAATCGTATTTTTATTATCAAAAAATCCAAAAAAAAGATGATGCAAGTCTCTTTAATAATGGAACAACTGCATGTTTTATAGATTAATCTTCATTCAGCTCTATTACAGATTGAAAACCTACAAAATTAAAACGTAGACTCGCGAAGATAAATGTATCAAAAGTTCTGCAAGAGCCAGATTATGAAAACACTTTTATCACCAACAACAAACCCAAGTGGAATTTATTTACCTTTAAAAACCACACTTATTTCAGCACTGATTTTGACTTTGACTGCATGTGGGGCTCAGGGTACTGACGAGTCCAACACCTCAAACAGTACTTTGTCTTCATCAATTGCAGCCAGTGTTGCTGCAAGTAGCACAGATACAACAAGCTCAAGTAGCGACGCTATCAGTTCAAGCAGCAATTCAAGCAGCTCATCTAACAAAAGTTCAGAGTCGTCATCGTCAACAATAGCGATCCTCTCTTCCCTGAGCTCATCCTCAAGAAGTAGCAGTATCAGTTCTTCTTCAAGAAGCTCATCAAACAGTATCTCCTCATCACGCAGTAGCAGCCTGAGTTCTTCCTCATTGAGCAGCAGTTTGAGCTCATCCTCACACAGCAGCAGTTCGAGTTCCTCATCAAGAAGCTCAAGCAATTCATCTTCAACTTCCAGTACAAGCACCGGCGAATACACCGCCATTACCACCCAATACGAGCACGAAGGAATCAACACGTCCAACGCGCTTTTTAAAGACTCAGCCCACTTCCGTATCTATTACGGTGGCGAAAACAAGCTGGGCCCCAAGGGTAATCTCGGTACTCACTCCGACGCTGACTTGAACAAAGTGCTGACTCATATGGAAAAAGTTTATGAGACCTTTGTAGTGAATGCCGGATTTAAATCGCCAGGACAATCCATTGGTAATCTATCGGGTAGATACAAAATCAATATTTATTCGATTAACAACCTCAATGCCGGTGGCTATATGGGTTACAACGGCGGTGCAGGGTTGAGTTACCTGATTATTGCCAGCAACTTGCTCACAGCCAATGGGGTCACCACTCACGAATTCGGACATGCCATGACACTGGCCGAAAAATTCTGGGTGGATAAATCACGAACCGGTGCCTGGTGGGAAACGGTGGCTGAATGGTTCGCCGACACTTATCAGGGAGCCACCGCCAATACCACCATTTTTGATGTCAACTCACTGCATGCAGGTTCAAACCTGAACATAGTGCATAAAAACAATCTGTATCAGGCCTGGCCATTTATGGCTTACATCACCAGTAACCCGGATGGTTATGCCGGATTGGGTCGCGATGCAGTCAGATCCCTGATGAGAGCTCACCAAGGGCAAGAAACTCCATTGCACACGCTCGAACGCATGATCCAACCCACCAACATCAAAACCCTGGTGGCACGTTACCGTGCACGTATGGCTTACGGCGACATAGGCCATAGCCTGGTAAAACAGCGCGTACTCGATTCACAACGGGATGCCAATTTCCGCGCAAGGGCCTATCGCAATCTGGAGTCTGTGGGTGCGGACACTTACAGAGTATTGGCAGCACGCAAGCCTCAGTACACGGGTAGCAATATGATTCCATTGCAATCCACAGGTTCGGGCGAAGTGAATATTCAGGTGACCAATCTGGGTAACGGATTAAGTGAAAGCAATTTCACCGCTATTGTCGCGATCAAGGCAAGCAACAACTCGGTACGTTATGTTGATCTGCCGAATGGCTCGGGCAACTTCCAGGTAGCTTCAGGTGAAGAGGCAACTCTGGTTGTCACCAACACACCGAATACCCTCTATCTCTACAATGCTTTTGATAGTACTGATGCCAGCCCCGAATATGCCGGCCTTAATTATCAAGTGCAAATTGTTGGGGCACAACCAAGAGATTAATTCACCCAAACCACCACTGCATGTGCAGTGGTGGTTCCATGGTTTTCTTTAGAGATTTTTAGCTGTTGGAATTTCCAACAATGCCTCATGCAAACCTTCACCTCGTGCGCGCAAGCGAATCACACCTGCATCACCTGTTGATTGCACTATCACCTGCGCCAAACCATTAAACACTTTACGTTTATAATCTCCTGCAGGCATTAGCAAACGCAAACTTGCCGGATGGAATTGAAATAAACCTTCACGATCCCGCCATTCGACAAAAGGTTCTGCCGTTATTTGCAGCAGATTATTTTTGTCCAGCAAACTCGCTGCATCAATCATGATTTCCGTACGGGAAACATCAGGAGAAGAGTTGTTATAGAGTATTTTTCCAT
>CBFGPN010000219.1:0-5881 GCA_965650675.1 uncultured Cellvibrio sp. | reverse complement strand
GCCAGTTCGTCGAGCAGACGCAAAATCGCAGTCTGGTTACGTTCGTTGGTTTCGGCGTTTTCGTTAGCGCGTTGACGTGCACCGCGATACATCAACAAACCGATCACAAACAGTGACAGGGCGGCAACGCTCGCAAAGGCAATTACCAGCATGTTGTTGATAGTACGTGTGCCCGGCATATTTGACAGTTTATCCGTGATACTGGCCAGAGCTTGCAGCAGTTGTGGTGTATCGGTTAACAGGGCCTCACTCGCTTGACGGGTACGGAACAGGGTTTTGGATCCGCTCACCATTTCCTGAATTGATTTGTTTACACCGTCAAACATGCTGGTGATCTGCTCCAGAGATGAGCGTGCCTGGGTATCTGTTACACGGGAGATTTGCAGTACGGGGTCACCACTCTTCATACCTTCCAACACTCGCGAATAATAGTTGGCATCGAGGTTGAACTGGTCGGCAGCGGTACCTGCATCAGAGTCACCGCGCAGCATCTTATCCACGTTTCGCCCGATACGTTCCGCTCTCCAGGATTGCATTTGCGCCTGGTTCACCTGATCAGCGGGTGCTTCCGCTTCAAGCAGTACATCCACGATGTTGTTGTGTTCGGCCTGCAGTGTTGGCAGGTTGTCGTTCAGTGTTTTTCCAACGTTGTTCAGGTTAACGATCAGATCCTTGTTATCGATAATATCCTGGGCGTTTTTCCTAGCTCTGGCCCAAACCGATTCATAGTTAGCCATTTCCGCAGACAGTGACTGCTTGGTCGCCTCGTCAGCTTTGCGGATGGAATCCCAGGTGCTTCCCATGATGGCAACCACGCTGGTTAATTCCCCGAATGCTTTCTCATCACCGGACGTTGCGTCCCGTGACAAGCCCGTAAGACGGTAGGCCTGTGCCCGCAAGTCCGCTACCTGTGCCAGATAGGTCTGATCCTTACTGACGTTTTGCTGCACTATCACGAAGCACGCGACAGCAGCGATGGCGGAAGCGACAGCCAAGAATATCGCAATCACCATAGTGGGATTGGACTTGCCTGCACTGAATTTGTTATCGGTTTTCATCTACACACTCCTGAACCAGCACACGATGTTTTTTCTTGTCTGCAGAAAACTGCAGGTTAATCCGGGTTAAGTTTTTGCCGCATTGGTAAAACGAAGATCTTCAGCGAGTAAGGCCGGACGAAAAACCGACCACACTTCACCTCCCTGAGCATAGCTACCTGTGACAAAAGGTTGGATCGAATCCGCAATTTTGCCAGGCTGATAACTGTATTCATCCATTGGAAAGTGTTGCATTCCCAGCACCTCATCGACGATCAGGCCTGAGTAGAGCACATCAGTCTCCAGTATTAATACTCGACGCTGCTTGCGTGAACCCAACAAGCGGTCACCAAAAAAGACACCCATATCAAACAGGGGCAGCAAGCGTCCGCGAACGTTGGCAACTCCTTTAACCCAGGGTTGAACACCGGGTAAATGGGTATAGCTGGGTACTTCAAGCATTTCAGAGACCTCACCCATGGGGGAAACAAAACGACTTCCCATGAGTGAAAAACCTATTCCGCTCCACTGTGGGCGAATATCTGCCTGGGCGGGCAAGCCCCGAGCTGCAGCCCGGCTTTGTTGAGCCAGGGTTACAAGAGCTTCGAAGGCCGATTCTGCTACTGACATAAGACTTTCCATCACCGTCGGGCAAGAGTCACAAGACTGTCCCGTTCAACCTGTATTTTTATCAATTTATTTGAGTACTTCAGCCATGGTCGCCATTAACAGGGCAGGATCAATCGGCTTGGATAAATAAGCTTTGGCACCCTGACGCATTCCCCATACCCTGTCTGTTTGTTGATCTTTGGTAGTTACCATTATCACGGGGATGTGAGCTGTTTCAGGCGTTTTGGTCAGCTGTCGCGTTGCCTGAAAACCATTCAAGCCAGGCATTACCACGTCCATCAGTACCAAATCCGGCAATTCTTTTTTCGCCAGGGCAATACCGGCTTCGGCATTGTCGGCAGTTACAACTGCGTGCCCGTTTTTTTCCAGAATACTGGTCAATTTGTAGGTTTCAGTGGGCGAATCATCAATAATCAATACACGAGCCATAATCACTCCAAAGGACATTAACGCATTTAACAGGATGCGTCCCTAACTGTGCCATCGGGATGTTTCCTACATCCTCGAATTAACTCAAGAGGCTTTTCACTCAAGAGGCTTTCAAATGAGGAACATGGGCCTCGATTGCACCCAGCAACTCACTTTTGCTGAAAGGTTTGGTGAGGTATTGATCCGATCCCACAATACGCCCTTTGGCCTTGTCAAAAAGCCCGTCTTTACTGGATAACATAATGACCGGTGTCGTCTTGAATTCGCTGTTGTTTTTGATCAGCGCACAGGTTTGGTAACCATCAAGTCGTGGCATCATGATGTCCACAAAAATAATGTCGGGGCGGGTATCGGCAATTTTTGCCAGGGCATCAAAACCATCAGTTGCGGTTATAACCATGCAACCGGCTTTTTTGAGTAGGGTTTCGGCGGTGCGACGGATGGTTTTACTGTCGTCGATGACCATCACTTTGAGACTTTCGTAAGTTACTTCCATACACTGACCTTGCATTCTTCATCAGGGTTGATTGTCGGTTTTTTTTAGGTGTATCAAAACCGACGGAGGTGTTCAGTCGGTTATAAATCTGCTGATAGTAACTGCCAGATTTAGTTATAACAAACTTTTAACACAGTTTTTAAGGTTTCGCCATAAGCTTTTGAATATATGAGCAATCTGTTCGTCTTGAATAATTTTTAGTACAGAATATTCTGTGACGCCTGTTCTTGCTTTCAATTGCATCTGGTCTTAAGGTTGCGCAGTTTCCACATTCGTAAATGAGCATCTCCTATGTCTATTTCCCTCGGTGTGGTGATGGATCCCATCGCCGACATCAAGTACCACAAAGACACCACCCTCGCACTTTTGCTGGCTGCCCAGGCTCAGGGCTGGCGACTTTACTACATGGAACAGGCGGATTTGTACCTCCGGCAATCAGAGGCTTATGCCAATGTCCGCAACCTTACAGTGAAGGATAGTCCAGATTCCTGGTTTCATCTTGGAATTAGCCAAGAAATTAAATTAGGGGATCTGGATGTGATCCTGATGCGCAAGGATCCACCCTTTGACAATGAATATATTTACAGCACTTATATTCTTGAAGCCGCACAAAAACAGGGTGCTCTGGTGGTTAATGATCCTCGTAGCCTGCGCGATTGCAATGAAAAAATCTTTGCCACCCAATTTCCGCAGTGTTGCCCGCCGCTGTTGGTGTCGCGCGATATGCTGTCTTTGCGGGAGTTTCATCAGCAGTATGGCGATGTTATCTACAAGCCACTTGATGGTATGGGTGGCAGCCGGATTTTTCGTTGTCGGCATGACGATCCCAATTTGGGGGTGATATTGGAAACCCTGACTAATTCGGGTCAGCAAACCATCATGGCTCAACGCTATATCCCGGAAATATCCGAAGGTGATAAACGTATACTGGTGGTGGATGGTGAGCCTGTCCCCTATTGTCTTGCACGCATTCCAGCCAAGGGAGAAACCCGTGGTAATCTGGCGGCTGGTGGCAGGGGAGTTGCACAGCCACTGATGTCACAGGATTATTGGATAGTTGAACAGGTAGCACCTGTGTTGAAAGAAAAGGGGCTGTTGTTTGTGGGGCTGGATGTAATCGGGGACTATCTGACGGAAATTAATGTCACCAGTCCTACCTGCGCCCGTGAAATCGATAAAGCCTATAACACCGATATAGGCGGTCGCTTGATCAAAGCCATTAAAAAGCGTTTGCAGAGCAAATAATTTGTGAGTAGAAACAGGCCACAAGAAAAAATTACGGAAACTGCGGCAACACAAACTGCAGTTGATAAGCCATTAAAAGTGGATGCAGGCGATCGCTTGGTATTTACTTTGTTTGTTGCTGTGGTAGTGCACGCATTTTTGATATTGAAAATTGGATTTACATTGCCTGAACCCGATAAAACTTCACACACAATCGACATCACCCTGGCAACCCATAAAGATGCATTGACTCCGGAACAAGCTGACTTTTTGGCGCAACATAATCAGGAAGCCAGTGGCACTATTGATGAAGCCAAACAACTGACAACAGACCAACGGGCACAATTCGCCGATGCGCAAATTCGCAAGGTGAATCCTGTTCCCCAACAACAAAAAGCAGCCGATAAAGCGGATAAGCAAAAAATTGTGGTGACAACAAAGTCCACGACTGACAACAAAGTCAGCAAGCAAAAAAATCCTGACCCCGATATACAGGAAGAAAAAATTGAGGGAGCAAAAGAAGAACAATTATTGGAAGTCGATGATCTTGCCAGTTTGCAGGCAAAACTGGATAAGCAGCGCCAGGAATATGCAAAGCGTCCGCGTATTCGTACCTTGACTTCGGTATCCACCAAAGCGACTTATGATGCAAAATATCTGCATGACTGGAGTACCAAAATTGAGCAGGTCGGCAATCGCAATTATCCGCGTGAAGCGCTGAATCGTCGTATTACGGGTCAATTAAGATTATCAGTGACCATTAATCCGGATGGTTCGGTTTTTGAAGTGAAAGTGATGCAGTCATCCGGTAAGCGTTTATTGGATGATGCCGCCAGACAAATAGTGCGTCTGGCGGCGCCCTATGCACCCTTTCCTGCAGAAATTCGTAAACATGCCGATAGATTGCAAATCATCCGTACCTGGAATTTTGAAATTACCGGTAAGGAAAGTTCGATTACCACAACAGCAAATTAATTTTATGAATCATGATCTGGATTTTTTAACGCAAATAGAAGAATTGACGCCAGGCAGTTTGCGCGATCATTTTTTGATTGCCATGCCCGGAATGGCCGATCCTTCGTTTTCACACACAGTAACTTACATTTGTGAACACAGTGATAAAGGTGCTATGGGTGTTGTGATTAATACCGCGACGCCAATGCAATTAAAAGAAATTTTTGCACAAATGCAATTGGAAGATAATGCCAGTTACGGCGAGCAAATTGTGATGGCGGGTGGGCCGGTACAGCCTGAACGTGGATTTGTGTTGCACTCAAGTGAAACACAGTGGCAAACCACCTTGAAAGTGTCAGATGAAATCAGTTTGACCGTATCGCGCGATATTATTGCTGCAATGGCAGAAGGCAACGGGCCGCAGGATTTTTTAATTTCCCTGGGTTATGCCGGTTGGGGCGAAGGTCAATTGGAATCTGAAATTGCGGCCAATTCCTGGCTAACCGTTCCTGCAGACAAAAATATTATTTTTCATACACCCGTGGACAAACGTTGGGCACAAGCAGCCCGTTCTCTTGGCATTGATTTGCAATTAATGTCGGGTTCTGCCGGGCATGCCTGATACAAAAAATATCACCCGATTAATCGCGTTTGATTACGGCACCAAAAATATTGGTGTCGCCTCCGCACAAACCATCACCAAAACTGCCAGTAGCTTGCCCGGATTAAAAGCTAAAGACGGCATACCCGATTGGAATCAGATCGAAAAATTATTGCAAGAATTCAAACCTGATTTGGTGCTGGTTGGTTTGCCACTCAATATGGATGGCAGTGAAAGCGAACTCAGTGTTCGCGCCAAAAAATTTGCTAATCGAATTCATGGACGTTTCGGCGTAAAAGTTGAAATGATTGATGAGCGACTAACCAGCTTTGCCGCAAAAGGCGAAGTTATCGAGCAAAAAGGTTCACGCGATTATAAAAATAATCCCGTGGATTCAATTGCGGCGAGAATTTTGTTGGAAGATTGGTTGGCAAATGTGTAGGTTGGAAGAGCGCAGCGAATTACGACAATTTTTTTTAAATTAAAAATAAAAATTTCGGTAGTAGGTTC
>CBFGPN010000218.1:0-5884 GCA_965650675.1 uncultured Cellvibrio sp. | reverse complement strand
GTGCCGATCCTAAATTATGTTTATGACAAAAATATTACAGGAATGCAGGTTTGTCATAATGAGCAATAGTTTTTAGTAAGCACTGGTAATAATAACTTTTTCCAGAATTTGTGTTTTTTCCTTGTCGCGAAGTTGAGCAAAATCGTCTGCAATTTGATTGGCATTGGTGTAGCGCTTTTTTGGACTGGCATCAATCATTTTCAAAATAATAGTTTTAAATTTTTTGGGTAAGTGTCGTAAAGCCCAATAATTTTTAAACCCCCACCATGCTGCTGATGGAATTTTTCCGGTTAGTCGTTGAAATACAATCGCACCTGCTGCATAAATATCACCACTCACCGAGAGTTTTTCGCCTTTGATGTGATACCAGTGGCTATCGTCACCATAAGTATGTGCAGGAAAGCCAAAATCGCTGAGTTTAATATGATTGTCGGCGGCTAATAAAATATTGCTGGGACGTAAATTGCCATGAATGATGCCTTGCTCGTGAGCACAGGCTAAACCCAGACAAATTTGTTGCGCCATTAACATCCATTGTCCCAGGGTAAATGCATGGGTGAGCCTGTCTTGCAAGCTTCCACCAGCCAAATATTCTGATACCACAATAAAAATCCTTTCGTTTTTTCCTGAACCCAATACGCGAATAAGATGTGGGTGCTCAACCGATTTTAATTTGGCGATGGATTGCGGTGCGTTGTGTAATTGTTTCAATCCCTGTTTTTTAATCACCAGTAATCGATCATGTTTGGGATCGCTCACCAAATAAGTTGCACCAAAAGGATTTTCTTTTAATACATCCAACAATTGATAATTGGGGGGAATGCGGTCTTGCGCTGATTCCAGTCCCCAGCGGTTTGATTGTAAATGCCGGCCCTGTGCAATCACTAATAATTGTTGTCGAATATCGGCAACACTGGACGGGCGATCAAAAGCATTTGGCGAGATACTTTGTTTGATAATTGGAATCATCGCTTTTAAATAGGCTTGCTCTGTAGCGTTTGAATAGATATTCACATTTTGCAGGCCGCCCGAACATTCTGAAGGTAAAACACCAAACAATAGTTTGTGTATTAAAATTCCAAGCGAATAAATATCACTGGCGTGACTGGTGTAAGAAACGCCGGAATGTTGTTCCGGCGCCATATATTCTTCAGTTCCCATTACGCGATTGTCCGTGGATTCATCGTTGATATTGGCGGTGAAGTAACCGGAAATTCCGAAGTCCACCAGACGCACAATACCTTCGTAATCCACCAGAACGTTTTGCGGTTTGATATCGCGGTGAATAATTCCGTTGCGATGTGCATAAGCCAATGCGCTACAGAGCTGTAAAAGAATATCGATTTTACGATTGATATTGATATCATCACGTTCAACAATTGCATCCAGACTGATGCTTTTTACGTAAGGCATTACAAAAAATGGCAGCCCTTGGTCTGTTGTTCCGCGATCAATAACCTGAATAATGTTGGGATGATTTAATTTTGCGATCAGCGAAGATTCCTGTTCAAATTGTTGTTGTAATTGGGAGTCTTGTGAAAGTTGGGCATCCAATACTTTTATTGCAACCGGACGTGACAATGATTTTTGAACAGCCAGATAAACGCTGGCCATTCCTCCTGTGCCTATCAGGGTCTTGATGTGATATCCGGGAATTGTTTGCATACTGTATCCCTTGAATTTGAATTGAGTATAGATAGAGATGTTGGATCCCACTGAAAAAAATCGACATTTAAGTCAGCAACTGGGTGAACTTTTATTAAAGAAACACTGGGTGTTATGCACAGTGGAATCCTGTACTGGCGGTGCACTTGCCAGTGCAATCACCAGTATTCCAGGAGCCTCCCGGTGGTTTGGTTACGGGTTTGTCACTTACGCCAATCATGCGAAACAGAAATTGTTACAGGTTTCGGAAAAGACACTGGCGGAACAGGGAGCTGTAAGTGAGTTGGCGGCAAAAGAAATGGTATCGGGCGCAAAAGAACTGTCGTCTGCTGATGTGACTATTGCCATTACCGGTGTTGCCGGGCCATCCGGTGGCAGCCCGGAAAAACCGGTTGGCGGTGTTTGGTTCGCCTTTGCAGTAGGGGGACAAATATCCACAAAACATCATGTTTTTCAAGGGGATAGATTACAGATTCAAACCCAGGCAGTGGGCATGGCGCTGGAGACGGTTTTGGCTTTATTGGGAACGAATCAAAAAAATACTGTATAAATTACTAGTGCTGGTTGCACATACAGTATTATCTGTGTATGCTTCCAATCACTGTTGCAAACAGCCTGTTATGGCCAGCAGACAATAATTCAAGTTCATTTATTTATTAATCATGTTGAGGTGTGAAATGGATGCAAATAAAGAAAAAGCGTTACAAGCCGCGTTAAGTCAAATCGAGCGTCAATTCGGCAAGGGAACTGTGATGCGCATGGGCGATAAAGAACAAATCGCTATCCCTGCAATTTCCACTGGATCTCTTGGTCTGGATGTAGCTTTGGGAATTGGCGGCTTGCCTAAAGGTCGTATTATTGAAATTTATGGGCCAGAATCTTCCGGTAAAACAACATTGACTCTGCAGGTGATTGCGGAAGCACAGCGTGCTGGTGGCACATGTGCATTTATTGATGCCGAGCACGCACTTGACCCTATTTATGCCACCAAGTTAGGTGTAAATGTTGAAGACTTGATTGTGTCCCAGCCGGACACAGGTGAACAGGCTTTGGAAGTGACTGACATGTTGGTGCGTTCCGGTGCGGTTGATGTTCTGGTTGTTGATTCGGTGGCTGCTTTGACTCCGCGCGCTGAAATTGAAGGTGAAATGGGCGATCACCACGTAGGTTTGCAAGCACGTTTAATGTCTCAGGCCTTGCGCAAAATTACAGGCAATATCAAAAACGCCAACTGCCTGGTCATTTTTATCAACCAGATACGTATGAAAATCGGTGTCATGTTTGGCAACCCCGAAACCACTACCGGTGGTAATGCATTGAAATTCTACGCGTCAGTCCGTTTGGACATACGTCGTATTGGTGCGGTAAAAGAAGGTGAGGAAGTGATTGGTTCAGAAACTCGTGTGAAGGTAGTCAAAAATAAAGTGGCTCCACCTTTCAAACAGGCAGAGTTCCAAATTCTCTACGGTTCGGGCATTAACCGTATGGGTGAAGTTATTGATTACGGCGTAAAGCTGGGACTTATTGATAAGGCGGGTGCCTGGTATAGCTATCAGGGAAACAAGATAGGTCAGGGCAAAAATAATGTGATGAAATACTTGCAGGAAAACCCGGCAATTGCTCAGGAACTGGAGCAAAAGGTTCGTGATGAATTATTGGCAAGTCCGGCATTGTCATTAAGCGCTGGTGGGGATGCTGGCGAAGACGTGGATGCTTGATTGGTAATTTTTTGTAACCCTGTAAAAAAGGATTCTTTTGCAGGGTTGTTTGATCAGTCTCGGCTCAGTATGCTGTTAAACATCTGTAGCGTTTAAAGAGGCACTTATGAAATTACTGCAAAAATTTTTATTGATATCACTTTCTCTGCTGATTGCAGCTTGTGCGCAGCAACCGAGTGTTGAAACAGATCATAAAGCGGGTTTTGATTTTTCCGGATTAAAAACCTTTAAGGTATTGGAATCCAAACAGGAAACCAAGGCGGATTTATTGATTTCCCCTTTCACTCTTGGTCATATTCATGCTGCCCTTGAATCGGAATTGGCCAAGCGCTATCAATCTGTTCAGGGTGATGTAAAACCTGATTTCACTGTTTCATACCACGTCATAGTGGAAGAAAAAATTGATCCCAATAGTTATGACTCCCTCTATGGTTTTGGTGTTTATGGCAGGGGCTATTATCGTCATCCATACCCCTACGCATCGCCCTATCTTTATGGTCCAAACCGCGTCCGAGTATTTAATCAGGGTAATTTGATTATCGATATTGCGGATGCAAAAACTGACAAACCCATTTGGCGCGGTGTTTCAGAAAAACGTCTGGGACGCAAAATGAATCCTGCCCAACAGCGTGAAGTTCTGACACAAGCTGTGATTGAAGTGCTTTCACAATTTCCACCGGTCAATTAATTGTTATTGAACAGCTTAAGCTTTACTCAACTTCGTCTGGCCGCTATGAATTTATTGGCCAGACGGGAATATTCAGCAGAAGAGCTTCGCCAGAAGCTTTCGCAGAAATCCTCTGATCACAATTTGATAGAGCAGGTGATTCAAGGATTGATCAATGATGGTCTGCAGTCAGATGAGCGTTTTGCTGAAGCATTTACCCAAATGCGATTGAATCAGGGAAAGGGCAGTATAAAAGTCAAATTTGAGCTCATGCAAAAAGGTATTTCACCACAGTTAATCGATGCTTATGTGAATACAGATAGCGATCAATGGCAGCAAGCTTTGACGCATTTAATCGAGCGACGATTCTCTGGTGAGATCGCCAGTGATCCACGCGAAAAGGCCAAACAACTTAGATTTCTTCAGTCGAGAGGTTTTACTCTCGAACAAATCCGACGTGTTCTGACCTCGGTCGATTAGGGAAATTGGCTGGATTTTTCGTTGAGGATGAAGACCTTATCTGTTAACCTGACGCCCCGTCCCAACGAGAAAACCCTCGGTGTTATATTGATCACTTTCCAACAGGTTGATCTTCATTGAGTTGTTTATCTCACATCCAGGCGTTATACAACGCTGATTAATAGAGTTCAGGTTCTCAATGACACGATATATATTCGTTACTGGCGGTGTTGTTTCTTCTTTGGGCAAAGGTATTGCCTCTGCTTCTCTCGCTGCAATTCTTGAAGCGCGCGGTTTAAAAGTTACCATCATGAAATTGGATCCCTACATTAATGTGGATCCTGGCACTATGAGTCCTTTCCAGCACGGTGAAGTGTTTGTAACGGAAGATGGTGCTGAAACCGATTTGGATTTGGGTCACTACGAACGTTTCATCCGAACCAAAATGACCCGCCGCAATAATTTTACGACAGGTCGTGTTTACGAAACTGTACTCAGAAAAGAGCGCCGTGGTGATTATCTCGGTGGAACTGTACAGGTCATTCCGCATATTACTGATGAAATCAAGCGCCGTATCATTGAAGGTGGAATGGATGTTGATGTCGCTCTGGTCGAAATCGGTGGGACTGTGGGGGATATTGAATCGCAGCCATTCCTTGAAGCTGTAAGGCAATTAAAAGTGGAGATGGGCTCAAAATCCATGTTGGTTCATCTTACACTGGTGCCTTACATTGCAACTGCCGGTGAAACCAAAACCAAGCCCACACAACATTCTGTAAAAGAACTGCGCTCAATTGGTTTGCAGCCGGATATTTTGTTGTGCCGTTCTGAAATTATGGTTGACGAAGATTCACGACGAAAAATTTCATTGTTCACCAACGTTGCCGAACGCGCGGTAGTTCCACTTCCAGATTGTAATACCATCTACAAAATTCCACGTTTGTTGCAAAGTTATGGGTTGGATCAAATAGTGGTTGAGCATTTGGGTTTGGATTGTCCACCTGCTGATTTATCCGAGTGGGACAAAGTAGTTGATGGCAAATTAAATCCAAAACATTCCGTCACTATTTCCATGGTTGGAAAATACATGGATTTATTGGATGCCTACAAATCATTAATTGAAGCACTCACCCATGCGGGCATTCACACCAGCACCAAAGTGAATATTAATTACATAGACGCAGAGCGTGTTGAAAATGAAGGTATTGAAATTCTGAAAGATGCTGATGCCATTCTGGTTCCGGGTGGATTTGGTGAGCGTGGTGTAGAAGGGAAATTGATGGCGGTAAAATATGCTCGTGAAAATAAAATACCTTATCTGGGAATTTGTTTGGGTATGCAATCTGTTGTCATTGAATTTGCGCGTAATGTTTTA
>CBFGPN010000217.1:0-5897 GCA_965650675.1 uncultured Cellvibrio sp. | reverse complement strand
TAAATTAATTGCCTTGGGGCAGGTTGCAAAAGAATACAAGCTTTACACCAAAATCACGGGTGGTCAGCGTATTGATTTGTTTGGTGCACAATTACATCAGTTGCCGGATATCTGGAAAAAATTAGTCGATGCCGGTTTTGAAACGGGTCACGCTTATGGCAAATCATTGCGTACAGTGAAATCTTGTGTAGGTTCAACCTGGTGTCGTTATGGTGTGTTGGATTCTGTTGGCATGGCAGTCACTTTGGAAAATCGTTACAAAGGTGTACGTGCGCCACACAAAATGAAATTTGGTGTTTCGGGTTGTACTCGCGAATGTGCAGAAGCTCAATCAAAAGACTTTGGTGTAATTGCAACTGAAACCGGTTGGAGTTTGTATGTGTGTGGTAATGGCGGTATGCGTCCACGTCATGCTGATTTATTCGCAACCGGTTTGGATGATGCAACGCTAATTGCTTACATTGATCGCGTGATGATGTTTTACATTCGTACCGCAGATCGTCTACAGCGTACATCGGTGTGGTTGGAAAATATGGAAGGCGGGTTGGCTTATCTGAAAAAAGTTGTTATCGAAGACAAATTGGGTATTTGTGCTGAGTTGGAAGAGCAGATGAAATACAACATCAGCCAATATCAATGCGAATGGAAAACCACAGTCGAGAATCCGGAATTACATAAACGCTTTAAACATTTTATTAACTCCAATGATCGCGACGAAAATCTTGCCTACGTTGTTGAGCGCGAACAAATTCGTCCCGCTACAGCCTTGGAAAGAAATAATTCGGGAATTCAGTTTGTGGAGTTGGTGGATTAATTAAACTCCCTCACCCCAACCCTCTCCCAGAGGGAGAGGGGGCTGAATTCACTTCGTGGTGAATCACATGGGAGTCTATCCCCTCTCCCTTTGGGAGAGGGTTAGGGTGAGGGCAAACTTACAGCGAGAAAAAATCATGAGCGAAAAAAACTGGATTGGTGTCTGCTTCGAAGAAGATTTGTTAGAGGATACAGGCGTGTGTGCCAAAGTGAACGACAAACAAATTGCGATTTTCAAATCGCGTCGGCTACAACAATTATTTGCCATTTCCAATTATGATCCCGTTGGTGAAGCCAATGTGTTATCGCGTGGAATTTTGGGATCAATCGGCGATGCGGTAGTGGTGGCATCACCTTTATATAAAGAACATTTTAATTTGGTGACAGGTGAATGTCTGGAAAAACCGGAATACAAAGTCGATGTATTTCCTGTGCGAATTAAAGAAGGCCAGGTACAAATACAAGCCTAAGTAACGAATTTTAGTTTTCTCCCCGACTTCTTCGACTGCTTCATGAGTCGGCTTATGGGCAAACCTTGGTTTGCCCTTTTTTTCTTAAAAAATTCTGAAACTCTGTTTGGCACCTGCATAACAAAATCCTTTCTTGTACACTGGTTTTCTTGATAAACGATAAATCAGAGTCATTCTATGTTAAAAATTCTTTGCCTGATCCTGGCATTTAGTCTGGTAGCTTGTACGGAAAAATCTGATAATCCCTCAGTGGTGGTTGTGGACAATGCTGTCCCCGCTAAATCTGAATCTTCAGTTTTTCCTGAAACTATTCCTGGTTACTACAATCAGGAGGAAAAATATTGGGAATCATCAGATGAAAGATACCGAACTTCACCTATGTCAGATCCAACTTATTCGCAGCTTTCTCATTACGATGCTGAAGGCAATTCATTGGGTATGGGGATAGTGAACAATCAAGGAAAAATAATCGTAAAGCCAATTTATGATGCAATGTATGTTGGGTTTGTTGATGGTGTGTGCAAAGTCGCCATAACAGACAAATCGGGAAATCAGAAATGGGGATTTGTTAACGAGAAGGGCGAAGAAATTGTTGTGCCGCAATACGATCACATATCATCAGGTGCCGCAAAGGATGGGCTGATTGCGGTAGGGAATGGCGAACTGCATGGTTTTATTGATGTGACCGGTAAAATTATTATCCCAATTCAATATGCCAGTACAGAAATTGTGGGTGATGGCATGATCGCCGTGATGAACGAACCGCAAAAATGGGGTTATATCAATTATCAAAATCAATTAATTATTCCTATGCAGTTTTGGAGCCCGTCCCCTTTTGAAAAAGGTAAAGCGGTCGGGTTACAAAAAGACGATGGTGAATTTACTGTGTACACCGACGGAAGAATTGAACAAACCACAAAATGGTGATGATCTCGGTACCTGGGCAATTTAATCAATAGGAATTCTAATATGGCAAATAAAATATTTTGGGTTGATGGTGAAAACCCGCAGATGATTGCGGCATATGAACAGGCGCAAGCCAAATTTAAATATTGTTGGCGGGAATTGTCCTGGGAATCACGTCGAATTGTTCCGGCGCTGGATTTTGCCTATGCAAAAATTGCATTTTCCCAAGATCAAAATGGTGAGAACAGAGTCGAGCATATGTGGGTAGGGGAATTATATTTTGATGGCGATTTTATTTATGGAGAATTATTAAATGAGCCCAACGAACTAACCAACTTAGCGCAGGGCGATAGAGTGATGGTGCCATTGGAGCAGCTGAGTGACTGGTTGTTTTTATGTCAGGGCAAACCCTACGGTGGTTTTAGCATTCAAGCGATGCGCGCGAATATGGATCAAGATGAACGCACTCAACATGATGAAGCCTGGGGAATAGATTTTGGTGATCCGGATAATTTTGAGTATGTTCATGGGCAAGCAGACAATCCGCAAAATCTGCAAGAGGATCCCATGAGTACTAATATGCAACAAAGCCTGCGCGAATTTTTGCAGCAGCATCCAAGCGAAATTACAAAGCAATCAGAAGGCGGCATGACCTTTTTGCATCGCGAAACTATTGCCGGTAACGCGTCCAGTGTAAAAATTTTATTGGAATTCGGTGCAGATAAATCGATTAAAGATGCCAAAGGGAAAGCAGCGTTGGATTATGCAAGGCAATTGGATTGGCAGCATATTGTTCAATTGCTAGCTTAAATATTGGCGTTTTTTAGAAACTATATGATAGGGGCATCAAGATGATCCATCCTGCAAATGAAACTAACAAGATGATATTTTTACATGGCTGGGTTCCCGCATTATTGGCCTTGATTGTCTTGGCGTCCTCTGTGGCGGCGGATCTGATCTGGCCTGGAGATCATTGGATGAGGAGGTCTGGGGCAGTTGTAACAGTTCTTGGTGCATATGTTGCGTATCGTGATGCCAAAAGAACTTTCAAGGAAGTAAATGGAGATGTATATATCAATACTATGTTGCCATATAGATTGATATCTGTTTTTCTTGTAGTTATAGGAACTTTTGTTTGGGGTTATGGAGATTTGATACTGTAAGGCTGTTGATTTAAAGAGTATGCTTTTAACGGAGTATAAATATGATTCTCAATGTTTGTGTGGAAATTGAAAACAAAAGTCATTGGATAGAAATGCCTCATCGTTTGTATTATGAATTTGTTCACAAGTCTTTATTAACTTTACAAAGTTTAAAGCCGGAGGTAAGTAAAATTCATGCCTCAAAAGATTTTTGTAAGACGAATTTGGATAAGCTCTATGAGAATCAAATGGCAATGAACGGCGTTGTCGTTTATAGCGCATTGGCTTTAGAAGCTTACATAAATTATTATGCCACTAGATATGCTATAGCTTTTCACAAAGATTATGAAAAATCATTATCTACACTTAACAAATGGAAAATATACCCACACCTTAAAACTAAAAAAATATTAAGTGAAGATGTTTTGGAAAAAATTAAGAAGATATTCAAATTGAGAAATGATATTGTGCATCCAAAGTCGAGCAAAGCTGTAGTAGGGGGTGCTCAAAGTGGATCGCTTAATATTCAGAAAAAAATAAAATCTATGGATATGAAATCATTTGTTGTTGATCTAAATTCTATTTTTAATGCTGTATCAAAAATTGATGGTGATGAAAAAGCCATGAATAAACAGAATCCATGGCTTATTTATGATTAAGGTACAGTGTATTGTTTGTTAATTACTGTTCTTCAATCACCACCAATGTCTGCCCAGCCTGAACACGATTACCATCGGTTTTTAACAAATGCGTAATCACGCCATCACAAGGCGCTGTAATATTAATTTCCATTTTCATGGATTCTAGAATCAACAAAATATCGCCCGCTTTGATTTTATCGCCGACTTTGACTTGAGTTTGCCACACGCTGCCGGAAACAGAACTGTCGACGCGAATTGCGTCTTCGGGGAATTCTTCTTCTGAGTTGGTTTCTTCAACTTCTGTTTGTTCATAGTTGAATTGCCCATTGGCGTGCCATCTCGCTAATTCTTCGGCGAAGGCTTGTTCGCGTTGTTCAGTGAAACTGGTAATTGATTTTTCGTTTTGCTGAATAAAATCTTGATAATCTTTTAGATTGAATTGTGTCTCTTCAATTTTCAAAGAATACCGGCCTTGCGGGAAGTCGCGACGAATTTGGATTAATTCTTCTGCGCTCACCGGATAGAAACGAATTTGATCAAAAAATTGCAACAACCAGGGTTGTGAAAATTCTGCTGTGCGTTTGTAGCGATTCCACATTTGCAGTGTGCGGCCCACAAATTGATAACCGCCTGGGCCTTCCATGCCATAAATACACATATAGGAGCCGCCGATACCGACAGAATTTTCGGCTGTCCAGGTGCGCGCAGGATTATATTTGGTAGTCACTAAACGATGACGCGGATCAACCGGTGTTGCAACCGGCGCGCCCAAATACACATCACCCAGACCCATCACCAAATAAGATGCATCGAATACAATTTTCTTCACAGCTTCTATGGAATCCAAACCATTAATGCGGCGAATAAATTCGAGATTGCTCGGGCACCAAGGTGCATTGGCTCTAACGGATTGAATATATTTTTGAATGGCCAGCTGACAAGCTTCATCATCCCAGCTCAGTGGAATGTGAACTATACGTGAAGGCACTGACAAGGCTTGTAATTGAGTGGATAAAAATTTCTCTGCTGTTTCCAAATGTGTGAGCAGGTTATTGAGTGACAGGGTTTGGCTGTCGTAATGAATTTGCAGCGAGCGAATACCGGGCGTTAATTCGCGTAAACCTGCTAATGGATTTTTTTCCAGCCATTGCATCAATGCGTGTGCGCGAAAACGCAATTTAATATCCAGTTCCAGTTTTCCGTATTCCACTAACAGGAAATGGTCGCCCGCAACACGATAAACAATATTCTCACCCACTTGATCGGCACTTAGCGATTTTACTATGGGTGAAATTAATTCAGTTTTTGCAGGATTGACGTCAATCGCTTGCAATTGAGTAATGGATTTATCTTGCGCTGCTTCAATCGCCACTGCATCAGCAAGAGTCACCGGAATAAATCGAATTTTATCGCCAGCGCGCAGTTGCCCCAGTTTCCATAGATCCGCAGTGATTACTGTTGCCGGACAAACAAAACCACCGAGTGAAGGACCGTCGGGGCCGAGAATCACCGGCATATCACCAGTAAAATCCACAGTACCAAATGCGTAAGCATTGTCGTGAATATTGGATGGATGCATCCCCGCTTCGCCGCCAGAATCGCGTGCCCATTCGGGCTTGGGGCCGATTAAACGCACACCGGTACGGCTGGAGTTGTAATGCACTTCCCAGTCAGTTTGAAAAAAGTTGGCTATATCTTTTTCAGTAAAAAAATCCGGCGCGCCGTGTGGGCCATAAATCACACGCAACTGCCACTGATTGTTGATTGCAGGAATTAATTTTTCATCAAGAGAAGTCAGCTCAATTAATGGATTGGATTTTTCAGCATCCAAACGCAACACATCACCAGCACGTAAGGCGCGCCCGTTGTGGCCACCAAATTGCCCCAAGGTAAATGTCGATTTTGAATTGAGATAGTCCGGGCAT
>CBFGPN010000216.1:0-6281 GCA_965650675.1 uncultured Cellvibrio sp. | reverse complement strand
TGGTCATGTTCAAAGTGCTCGGTTTGTATAGAGGTCAACAGTGTCCAGGGAGAACTAAATCCATCACCGGCAGCACCACCGGTACCACCACCGGAAGGTAATGAACGATTATTAATGCTCAGGCTGGCCGGACTGCCGGATTGCATTTGCGAAATACTTTGATACAGACGTGATGTTCTATTGCGATTATTTTCCGACATCAGGCTGCGTTGGATAAGGGCCTCATCCGGCGCAATGTTCGCGATCAGGCTGTCAAGGTTATCGCCTTCGCCTACTTGTGATGAAAACTGACTGCAACTGCTACCCAGTGCATTGGAAACACCTTCACCATTACAGGCGGCATCCAACATAGTGGCTACAGATCTATTTCTGGAGCCGGTGACAAGCGTATCGAGCGCGATGCCTTCAATCACCTCAATCGTTACTACAGTTTGGTTACCATAGCCGGAATCGTCGGTTACAAAATAGGTAAAAGTATCAGTACCGGTGAAGTTTTCGCTGGGTGGTGTGTAAGTCAGGGTGTCATCTTCATTCAGTACCACCGAACCATATCCCGCAGAAGTCGTATCGTAAGTTTCAATAAACAAATCGCTATTGGCGATGGATGATGTATCGTTCGCCAACACATCAATCGTAATCGAACCTGTGCCTTGAACCATTGTTCTGGAATCGGGATTACCAGTAGCAATAGCATTTGCATCTTGAATGGCGGCGAGTAACAAAAGAGGCAGAGCGTGTAGTGATTTCATAATAGTAATGTCCTTTTTAGGATTGCTGATAAAAGTAAAAAGTAAACATAATGATCAAAATACCCATTTAAAAAAACAGAGGCGTAAATGACAAAACAGAAGTCAGGAAAAACCATTTTGTGTGCCTGGGAAATCGGCGGTGAATTGGGTCATATTTCGCGTTTTTCCGCAATAGTCAAAACACTGGAATTAGACGGACACCACCTTGTTTTGGTTTTAAAAGACTTGTCGCGCGCTTATCCATTCTTCAGTGATACTCAAGCGAAATTATTACAGGCTCCAATATGGTTGCCCAAAATCACTATGCAACGCCCGATTGCTTGCCTGGCCGATACGCTTTTGTGCATGGGTTATCTCGAAGCTGATCCACTCGATTGTTTGCTGCAAGCATGGGAATCAATTATCGAACTGGTTAAACCTGATCTCGTGATTTTTGATTATGCGCCTACTGCGATGCTCGCATTGCATCACAATCCTATACCCAAAATTATGGTTGGCTCCGGTTTCGCAGACCCGGTTGCGGGTGATCCCATTGTTGATTGGCGACCGTACCCACAGGATGATCAGTTAATCGCCCGTCAGGAGTTAAGGGTGTTGGAGCAGATCAATATATTGCTGAGAAGGCGTGGTCGAAATGAATTGACTCATTTGACTGAATTATTTGCAGTTGATCGTGTTGTCATCAGCACTTTTCCCGAGCTCGATCTTTACGGCGGAAAACGAAAAGATGTCGATTATTGTGTTGGCCCCACAGCAAAACTGGTTGATTCCCCCGTAGATTTTATCAGTGAAGAACGTCCCCGAATCCTCGCTTATCTCAAACCGGGTTATCCGCATATAGAGATGTTGATTTCTGCATTGGCGCGCTGTAAAGCCAGCGTTTTTATTGCTTGCCCCAAAGGCGCAGAGAAATTATTTGCGCCCTATGTGAGCGACAGATTTCAATTCAGCACCGAGTTGGTAGACCTTCAAAGTGCCATGAGCAGCGTGGATTTATTCGTCGGCCACGGCAACGCTTCCTCCTGCAAGGAATCACTCATAGCTGGAAACCCTATGGTTGTTCTGCCAATTCAATTGGAACAATTGCTCACGGGTAAAAAAATACAAGAAGCAGGTTTTGGTGTTTTGATAGAAAAGATATCCGGCGTTGATGAGATGGTTAGGCTTTTCGACAACCTGCTCGATAACAGCGAACCCTATCGTGTAAAAATTAAAAAACTATTATCATGCCATCCAGAACGATTGCAGGTTGCAGATGCGGTGAGGTTAGCGGTGGATAGATTTTTTTCAGAGGAATAATAATGAAATCGTCATTCTCGTGAAGGCGGGAATCCATTTCTTGATGGTTGAAATTTTTTTAACAGCTGGATACCTGCCTTCGCAGGTATGACGATGTTTTTTGATTGTAATGGTGTGGAGCGGGGGTATATAGTTGGTGCTGATGATTAAATCGTTAGACTAGACTATGAATTATTTTGTTCGAAAAGCCGATAAGTATGAATTCGAAAAAATTGATTCTCTCATTAAGCACTCAGCAAGAAGTATTCAGGTGCAATTTTATAGCAAGTCTTCTGTTGATGTTGCACTTGAGCTAATCAGTGACATTACAGAGCTAATTGAAGCTGGTAATTTGTTTGTTGTTGAGTGTGAGTTTCAAATAATTGCTTGTGGTGGTGTCAGCTTTTGTAAAGCTGAACCGCTTAGTGCAGAAATAAAGAGCTTCTTTGTTCATCCTGATTTTGTAAGGAAAGGTATAGCAACGAAATTGTTAGATGCTTGTGAAAATAAGTGTTTGCGCATGGGCATTAAATCTATATCTTTAATGGCAACTTTGGCTGGTGAGCCATTTTATAGAAGCTGTGGTTTTTCCCAGCTCCAAAGGGTGCAACAAAGTCTTTCAAATGGAGAAATTTTTGAACTGGTAAAAATGCAAAAAATATTGCAGGTATAAAAATGTACCAATAAATTGATTTTGGTAATGGACTCACAGAACTGTACCGGTCTTAGGCGTTATGAGTAATGGTGTCAAATGATAAAAATAGTGGTCATTCTGGATGTTAACAACTTTGATGCTCTTTCTGAATTTGAGAAAATTGCTGTGAAAGTCATGACAAAGTATCAAGGCGGTATCGTTGCGGCATTCGAGACAAGTCGGTTTTCTGATGGCACAGGAGAGGAGGTTCATATTCTTGAATTTCCCAGTGAGAAAGAGTTTCTTAGCTATCGTAATGACAAGTCGCTGGCTGAATATGCAGACCTCAGGAAGAAAGCAATTTCAAATACACAAATAAAAATATCTTCCTGTTTTAAATCGTATATTAATTAGTGTTGTCAATCATGTGAAGTAACTAACCGCTAGTTTGGTATTTGCTTACGATTAAAGGGTAATAATTTTTAGTGAAATCCAGAATCCTAAAATCAATCATCAGTATTTTTCTGCTTCTTGCCTTAATTTCTGGCGCTTTGGTTTATTTGATCAAAAGACCTTACTACTCTGTTGGAGTTAAGGACGAAACATCTTTGCATGTCGATAAAAATCGATTGAGGGATTATGTCAAGGAATTGAGTGAATCTTTCCTGCCCAGGGATTCTGAACACCCGCAGAATTTGAAATTGGCTGCGAATTATGTCAAATCACATTTTGAAGAATTTAATGCTGATACTTATTTTCAATCCTATGAAATTGAGGGCGAGGAATATTCCAATGTGATTTCAAATTTTGGGCCGGATACTGATGAAGTCATTATTGTAGGTGCACACTACGATGCGTATGAAGATCATCCCGGTGCTGATGATAATGCAAGTGGAGTGGCGGGTTTGATTGAATTGGGACGGCTTTTGAGTAAACAACAACTATCGAAGCGAATTGTTTTGGTTGCTTATACTTGTGAGGAACCGCCACATTTTGCAAGTGAGCGAATGGGAAGTTTTGTTCATTCCCGATCTATAACCAATAAGACAGTGCGGCTTATGATCTCGCTTGAAATGATCGGTTATTTTACTGATGAAGAGAAAAGCCAGAGTTTTCCGATACCGTTTCTTCGATATCTTTATCCAGAGCAGGGTAATTATATTGCCGTTGTTGGGCAGTTATTTTCCAGTGATGCGGGCAGTTTAAAAAATACTATCAATTACTATACGGATTTGGATTCCTATTCAATCAATGCTCCTTCTTTTGTTCAGGGTGTTGATTTTTCTGATCACCGAAATTATTGGGATTTAAATTTACCTGCCGTTATGGTGACTGATACTGCATTTTTTCGAAACAAGGAATACCACAAATCTACAGATACTTATGATCGCCTTGATTATGAATCCATGGCCAAGGTGGTTTATGGCGTGTTTAAATACATTCAGAAATTATGAAGAATTTAGATCAATCGTATTGGAGTTTAATTAGTATGGAAAAATGTAGTTGCATTACTCATTACAAAAAAAATCCAGATCCAATCAAATTGGAATGGTTTGGAGCAACCCTTAAATTTATCTACGATGATGGTGAACCTCCAAGCTGGTATAGCACAAGATATTACACCTGCATAAAATGCGGACAATATTGGAAAGAGGAGTTTGTAGAAGCAATGCATTACAACGCCAATCATATGTATCCGTTGGATGATAAAGAGGTTGAGAAATTATTGCAGATTTTGAAAGTCAAAAAAGATCAATTGTGATTACAATAATATTAAATTATTTCGTTTTTTGATCAATAACAACGGGACTTATTCCATGCGATTTATCACCCTGTTACACAATATCTGTTTGCTTTTTATATTCTCTAATTTATCAGCGAATGCATCAGAAAATCCGTTAAAACTTTGGTTCGATAAACCTGCCAATTTGTGGGAAGAAGCTCTGCCTTTGGGGAATGGTCGCTTGGGTGTTATGGTTTACGGTGGTGTTGTCAGTGAAAATTTACAGTTGAATGAAGATACTTTTTGGGCAGGTGGGCCGCACAATAATGTAAATTTGGCTGCGCGCGAATCACTTGCGGAAATCAGGCGACTAATTGATGAGAACCAATATGTTGCTGCGTCGGATCTTGCTGAAAAAACCATTACCAGTCAGGGATCTCATGGTATGCCTTACCAAACAGCAGGTAATTTGTTGCTGGATTTCCCAGGACATACAAATTTCCGGAATTATTATCGTGAGCTTGATATTGCCAATGCAGTAGCCCGTACTCGTTATTCTGTTGGTGAAGTTAATTATGAACGGGAAATTTTTACCTCTTTTGTTGATCAGGTCATTGCTATTCGTTTACAGGCGAACCGTAAAGGTGCATTGAGTTTTAATGTGGGCTTATCACATCCTGACAAAATGCCCGTGATATTGGATGCAAAGAATGTGACTTTATTAATGCAAGGTCGTTCACGTGAGCATGAAGGCGTTAAGGGTCAGGTTCAACTGGCCAGTCTGGTAAAACTGGCCAGTCATGATGGGCAAGTGAAAGCCAATCGCGATAATCTCGAAATCACTAATGCCTCGGAAGTCATTATTTTAGTTTCAATGGCAACCAATTTTATTAATTATAAAGATATAAGCGCTGATGCACTTGCGCGTGCAGAAGAGGCGATGAATAAAGCTGTTAAAAAATTTACTGCAAGCAAAACAGCATTTACAGATCAATTAACTGCACACAGCCATTTTTATAAAAATTATTTCAATCGCATGAGTCTGAATCTGGGAAGTAGTGAGTTTGTCAATGAGCCGACTGATAAACGTATCCGTGAATTTGCCAAACGCCATGATCCACAATTAGTGAATTTATATTTTCAATTTGGTCGTTACTTGTTGATTTCCTCTTCGCAACCGGGAACTCAGCCTGCAAATCTGCAAGGTATATGGAACCATCGGCAAGATCCTGCCTGGGATAGTAAATATACTATTAACATCAATACAGAAATGAATTACTGGCCTGCACAGGTTACTAATCTGAGTGAATTGGAAGATCCATTGATTCAGTTAATTCGTGAATTGGCACAAACCGGGCAACAAAGTGCGCAACAGATGTATGGTGCAAGAGGCTGGATGGCACATCACAATACCGATATCTGGCGAATAAGTGGTGGTGTAGATGCTTCCTGGGGCGCATGGCCAACCAGCAATGCCTGGTTAGTACAACATCTTTGGCAAAAGTATTTGTACACTGGTGATAAAGAATTTTTGCGCAGCGTATTTCCCATCATGAAAGGTGCTTGTGAATTTTTTGAAGATTTTTTGATTAAAGATCCACGCAAGGGATGGTTAGTTGTGTCGCCTTCTATGTCACCGGAAAATGAATCTTCAATCACTGGCAAAAAAATTGCGTCCGGTGTCACTATGGATAATCAATTAATGTTTGATTTATTCACGCACTCTATCGCTGCCGCAAAAATTTTAGGTGAAGACAAAACAATATTGAAACGCTGGCAAAATATTATTGAGCAATTGCCTCCCATGCAAATCGGTCAATATCATCAATTACAGGAATGGCAAGACGATTGGGATAATCCGTTAGACAAACATCGACATATCTCCCACTTATATGGT
>CBFGPN010000215.1:0-6298 GCA_965650675.1 uncultured Cellvibrio sp. | reverse complement strand
TGGCGGTGAGAGAGGGAGTCGAACCCTCGATACCTTGCGGTATACACACTTTCCAGGCGTGCTCCTTCGGCCACTCGGACATCTCACCGTATTACAACAAACTTTTTCGACGTTGCCGCGAAAGGGGCGCTAATGTACACAAGGCATAAAGTTAACGCAACGCGATTAAGGCCAATAACTGAAAAAATCTGAAGCAGATTTTGATCTGGCCTCACCCAAAGGTTGGATTGGTGTACCTATGTACAAAAAGCCGATTATTTGCTCCGAAGGTGCTAACCCCAGCGCAGTAGTAACATAAGTATCTGACGTCATATCACCTGTACGCCAGATAGCACCGAACCCTGATGCATAGGCTGCATTCAAAATATTCTGCGCAGCCGCGGCAGCAGAATAGAGCTGTTCATGAAGCGGGATTTTCGGGTGCTCCTGTGTTTTCGCAATCACCGTAATAATCAATGGTGCCCTCAAGGGCATGGATAAAAAACGTTGTGATTCTTCTACTGTTATATCCGGCTTATTGATTTTAGCAGCCGCTAAAAATACTTCACCCAAAGAAACCAATGCCTGATCCCTGATCAGTAAAAAACGCCAGGGAGTCAAACCACCATGGTCTGCTGCCCTTATTCCTGCCTGAATCAACGCCTCACACTCTACTTCATCAGGTGCGGGAGCTTGCAGTTTCCCGACAGAAACTCTCTTTTGTAAAACTTCTAACGCGTTCATAGGATCCCCCCTCCGGAAACTGGTGATAGTAACAAACCTATACCATACTTCTTACGTCTTTTTCGTTTGGATACCACCACTGATGCAGGTTTCCAGCACTCTGTTAATAATTGCGGCTGAATTGTATCTGCTACTGCTGATTGGCGTGCTGGTACTTTTCCTTTACTCACGCAAACAAAAAAAAATAATCCATCGCCAACAACAAAAACTACTGGATGTTATCAAGGAAATTCGCACAGCCAAGAGTCAACCAATCAAACCTGTGATTGAAAAAGGATATAAATTCCACATTAACCAACAACTGGAAGCTACCCAAAAACGTTACAGCAATATAAGCCCTGATACTGACATATCGGCCATTCAACCGAGTGATGCCAGTGCCGAGCAACAGATTCTGGCATTGCGATACGCATTTTTGCGCTCGGAAGAATTAGGCACAACAGAGGACACTGGCAGCGACAAATACTGGAACATTTTTCAACAAACATTGGAGCCACTGTTAAAGCAATCCAATACCGAATTAACAGATGAGCTTGATATTTATAAAAAACGCGTTGAGAATCTCGAAAAATTTAAAAAGCTGTTTTTTGAGCTGGAAGCTCAATGGAATAGTGCACAGAATAACTCAGAACAGTATCATGCCCAATTACTGGCCATGTCAGATCAAATGCAAGACCCCGATGCCTATGCATTATTGTTGCAGCATTATCAGGATGCACTTGGGCAATTCTCACAGGCTGTTCAACAAACATCCAGCCTGGCAGATGATCAAGGATCAAAAACCATCAATATTATTCGTCAGGATCCAAGAGCTGCCGAAGAAATTGTTAAATTACGCAACGTTGCCGCCGATCAATATCGTGTGATTAACAACTTGCAAAGAAAACTGGAGGAAGCAACTTCGAATGAAGAAAAGTCTCTGGTTATTCACGAACTGGAACAACAATTACAACGCCAGATTCGTTTTGTGCAGGAATCCGACACCTGTGTGCAATTGCTTGAAGATGAACTAATAAAAGCTAATGAAAAAATCGTACAGCAAGAACAGTTAATCGATAACGTTCAAAAAATTGATGAAGAAAATAGTGAAATTAAAGATGTTCTTCATAATTTCACTATGGAAAGCCGTGA
Source organism: uncultured Cellvibrio sp. (assembly GCA_965650675.1). Classification (GTDB taxonomy): domain Bacteria; phylum Pseudomonadota; class Gammaproteobacteria; order Pseudomonadales; family Cellvibrionaceae; genus Cellvibrio. Next base: position 4,444 of record CBFGPN010000215.1, on the reverse strand, counting down.
TTTATTGGCCAATATCGAGTCATTGGAAGAAGAAAACCAGCAGTTAAAAGAACAATTGGCGGCACTGTCTGGCAAGATAAATCCGGCTTCTGCCGATACCCAACATGCGCTTGTCCAGCTGCAAAAACAATATGCTGAACTGGAGGAAAGATATCTGGCATTGAAGCTGAAATAATCGACTAGACTGGATAACAGTCATTCGGGAATCTTTGTATCGGTAATAAATCCATGTCACTGATGCAATCTATTTAACAATTAACCAAGGTTATTTATGGTCAAGCCTGTTGATACAACACTGGACACTGAAATCCCACCAATTCATACAGAAAGTCCTACACAGCAATATTATTTCAGGGCTCTCATGTGTTTTGCCGCAGCCGGAACCCTGGCTTCCTTTATTGAATGGGATAAACCCAATGTTCTTTTTTCGGCAATTATGGTGTTTTTATTAATTTACGCTTACGGCACCTATTACGTCACCCGCAAATGGAGTCAGGAACGCATTATCAAAGTTGCTCGCTGGCTCACTTACTTCGATGCATTACTCATTGGTTTGGTACTGGGCCTTGTTAATTTCAGTATTTTGCCCTGCATCATGTTTTTGACCATGATTCAATTTAATGCGTTGATCATGGGCGGCGCCAGAAAACTGATGGAAGACAATACTGCATTCGCACTGGGGATCTTATTGAGTTTTGTAATCCATCGCCCACAACTTGTTTTGTCAGGCACTATCCAAATCAGCGCAGCCAGTTTGATTGGTGTTGCCACTTATTTTTTAGTCTATGCGGTTTATATGCACCAACGTTTTCATCGATTGGTATTACAACAACAAAAACTGGAAAACGAACAAAAATGGCACAAAATCCGCGCCTACAAACTCTCGCGTTATTTACCGCCCAGTGTGTGGCAAGCGATCAATCGTGGCGACGATAAAAATCTTCAGGCTGAACGCAAGCGTATCAGTATTTTCTTCTCCGACATTAAAGATTTCAGTCAACTGGCTGAAGAAATGGAAGCTGAGGCTTTAACCGAATTGCTTAATAAATATTTAACGGAAATGTCAAAAATAGTGGGTCATTATGGTGGCACCATCGATAAATTTATGGGCGATGGCATGATGGTGTTGTTTGGTGATGCCAATAGCAAAGGCGTCAAAGAAGATGCTACCGCGTGTGTTGCCATGGCGATTGCCATGAAAAAACGTATTAAATCTTTACAACAGGAATGGTTTAGTCAGGGTATTAAAAAGCCGCTGCAAATTCGCATGGGAATTAATACCGGTTATTGTACTGTCGGCACCTTTGGTACAGCCAATCATCTGGACTACACAGTGCTCGGTACACAAGTCAATTTAGCAAGCCGATTGGAAACAGCGGCTGAACCCGATGAAATTTTAATTTCCCACGAAACCTGGTCGTTAGTTAAAGATACCATTATGTGCCGTGACAAAGGCGAAATAACCGTTAAAGGATTTTCATTACCGGTTAAAGTTTATCAAGTTGCTGATCTACGCAAAGAAATGGGCAAAAATCAGAGTTATTTTGAAGACAGGGCTGATGGATTTTCCATGTATCTGGATTTGGATAAAGTTAAAAATTACGATAAACAACGCTTGATTGAATCACTTGAAAAAGTAACTGCGCGATTAAAAGATAAAGTTATTGTTTAACCCTATCGTTTTGTTTCACAACATCCTGCAATCATTGTCTCACTAAACGAATTGGCTTCGACTGATAATGTTTATCAGTCGAACGGTAGGGATTAATATCCAACCCACCACGACGCGTATACCGGGCGTAAACACATAACTTCACAGGTTTACATCGCATTTGTAAATCACAAAAAATTCGTTCTACGCAATGTTCGTGAAAATCCTGATGCTCACGAAATGAAACAATGTAAGCAAGTAATTTTTCATGATTGATTTTGTAACCTGAGTATGAAATCACCAGACTTGCCCAATCCGGTTGCCCGGTGACAGGGCAATTGGTTTTTAACAAATGACTGTATAAGATTTCTGAAACAGTTTCCGTTTTATCACTTTCCAGCAATTCAGGCGATGGATGATATTGCGTAATATTCAAATCAATATCATCCAAACAAATACCATCTATTGAATCAACCTTATACAACGACAACAGATGCTCTGTCGATTCACTCAAGGGATATAAATTAACTGTGACAGTTGCTTTTACCAATTCAGATAAGTCTTTTTGCATACACAGCTTGACTTCATCAATTGAGGAAAATGGCGTTTGATTAAATGAATTCAAATACAATTTAAATGATTTGGATTCCACCATAAATCGACTGTCACAAGGAAAGCTGAATTCACCGACAGCAACCAGGGGTTTACCTTTGGTATTTAACCAGGAAAGTTCGTAAGCCGTCCAAATATCCTCACCTGAAAAAGGCAAGTTTTGATCGATCCCCAATACAACTCTTGAAACTTTTCGCTCAATTGGAAAAAGTAATTCCGGTGAATAGTTTGATGGATATAGCGTTGTCTGTCCCAAGGGGTTTTTATCTTGACTCATCAATCAACTCCGCAATCCTTTGGCTTTTTCTACCACGATTAAACTTACCCAAAATAAAATTGCTACACCCACAATTAAACTGACAAAAGCAACCGTCAGACTGGTATCAGTCACCCCCAAAATACCAAAACGAAAAGCATTGACCATGTGCAAAATTGGGTTTATCAACGACACTGACTGCCAAAAATCCGGTAGTAAATTGATTGAATAAAAAACACCCCCCAAATAGGTCAATGGCGTTAATACAAAAGTAGGAATAATCGAAATATCATCAAAAGATTTGGCATAAACAGCATTAATAAAACCTGCCAGAGAAAACAAAGTGGCCGTTAAAAAAATGATCGAAAAAGTGATGAACGCATGAGAAATATTGAGATGCGTAAACATCAAAGCCAAAACAGTTACAATAAGACCCACAGCCAAACCACGGGCAACACCGCCCATCACATAACCCAAAACGATAATGTAGTTAGGCATAGGGGATACTAAAACTTCATCAATACTGCGCTGAAATTTTGCACTGAAAAAAGAGGATGACACGTTGGCATAAGCATTAGTGATTACCGCCATCATAATCAACCCTGGCGCTACAAACTCGCTGTAACTAAAGCCTGACATCTCTCCAATTTGACTGCCAATCAAATGGCCAAAAATAACAAAATACAATGCCATAGTAATAGCGGGAGGTAACAATGTTTGAATCCAGATACGAGTGAAACGTCGTATTTCTTTAATCAGGATTGTATTAAAAGCAATCCATTGTTCATTAAACGGCATGATTGGCTCCTTGTTTGTTAGCTTGAACCAATGACACAAACAACTCTTCCAAGCGATTGGATTTATTACGCATACTGGTGATAACGATTTGTTGTTGATTTAATAATTCAAAAACCTGATTCAGATTTTGGCCTTTTACCAAATCCACTTCAATTGAGTGATTATCAATTAATCGACTGGTAAATCCAGGCAAATCCGGTAATTCTGAAAAATGCTGGCTATCAAAAATAAAGGTTTCTTTATTTAATTGTTGTAGCAGTTGTTTAACACTGGTGTTTTGAATAATTTCACCGCGATCAATAATCGCAATTTGTCGGCAAAGATTTTCCGCTTCTTCCAAATAATGTGTAGTTAAAATTATCGTCGTGCCGGCATCATTAATTTCGCGCAAAAACTCCCACATGCCACGACGTAATTCAATATCTACACCAGCAGTGGGTTCATCCAGAATTAATAATTTGGGTTGATGTACCAGCGCGCGTGCAATCATTAAACGACGCTTCATACCACCGGATAACATACGCGCGGGTGTACGACGCTTGTCCAACAAATCCAGTTTGTCCAAATAATATTCAACACGCGGCCTGGCTTCTTTGGCAGGCAAACCATAATAACCAGCCTGCTGAATCAAAATATCTTCAACTTTTTCAAATAAATTGAAATTGAATTCCTGAGGTACTACACCCAGAAATTTTTTGGCAGCAGAGAAATTTTTATCTATATCGACATCAAAAATTTTTACTGTACCGGATGTTTTCCTTACCAGTGAACTGATAATACCGATAGTGGTGGATTTGCCCGCACCATTGGGGCCCAGCAATGCAAAAAAATCGCCTTGATTAACATCAAGGGAAATTCCTTTCAAAGCTTCAAATTGATTGGCGTAGGATTTACGCAAATCGCGAATAGATAAGGCTGCGACCATGGGATCTCCTAAAAAATGGAAGCTCCAAAACAGGAGACAGGACTATAAACACTTGGCTGTTTACTGCCAATAAGCTAATGAGATAAAAAGAGACATGCATGAACAGAGATTCACGAATAAAAAAACAGAATGGTCAAACCTGAAAACTGGAGCGGGAAACGAGACTCGAACTCGCGACCCTAACCTTGGCAAGGTTATGCTC
>CBFGPN010000214.1:0-6324 GCA_965650675.1 uncultured Cellvibrio sp. | reverse complement strand
ATTTCAACCTGGCCCTATATTTCATAATCTGGTGTTGGCGGATGAGATCAACCGCGCACCGGCAAAAGTACAGTCTGCGCTGCTGGAAGCTATGGCGGAAAGACAAGTCAGTGTGGGCAGCAAAACCTATCCTTTGCCGAAATTATTTATGGTGATGGCCACCCAAAACCCGATAGAACAGGAAGGTACCTACCCTTTGCCCGAAGCACAGCTGGATCGCTTTTTGTTGCATGTGGTAGTGGATTACCCAAGCCTGGAAGCTGAAAAACGAATCCTGCATTTGGCTCGTCAGGAAGCCTCGTATCAATCTGTTGAAGCACCTGCGGTTATCAGTGAATCCAGTATTTTGGCTGCACGTCAGGAAGTACTGGGATTGCATATGGCTGACACGGTTGAAAATTATCTGGTGCATTTAATCAACGCAACCCGACGCCCCGCGCAATACAACAAGGAGCTGGCCAGCCTGATCGAGTTCGGCGCCAGCCCGCGAGCCACTATTGCATTGGATCGTTGCGCGCGTGCGCATGCCTGGTTGGAAGGTCGCGATTATGTAACCCCGGATGATGTTCAGGCCATAGCCTTTGATGTTTTGCGTCATCGTCTTATTTTGCGATTTGAAGCAGAGGCCAAGGGTATCAATACCCAACAGGTCATCGAACGCCTGCTGGCAACAGTGCCTCTGGTTTAACCATTCATCAGCGAGAGCCTCATGTCCAGCGGTGCCTACACACAACTCGACCAACTTTTACAAACCCGGTTTGTTGCGCAGGGCTTGTCTTTATTTCCCAAGCGACGTGCGCGCAGCTTGTTGGCAGGTAATGAGCGCACTCACTTTCGCGGCAGGGGAATGGATTTTGAAGAAGTGCGCTTGTATCAGGCAGGAGACGACATACGCAATATTGATTGGCGAGTCACAGCGCGCACGCAAGTCACTCACACCAAAGTGTATCGGGAAGAACGTGAGCGGCCGGTGTTAATTTTAATCGATCAACGCTCCCCGCTTTTTTTTGGCAGCCGTCATTGTTTTAAATCTGTGCTCGCTGCTGAAATTGCTGCAACTCTGGCATGGGCCGCATTAAATCGCGGTGATCGAATTGGTGGATTGGTGTTAGGTGATCAGGAACAGCGCGATATCAAAGCGCGCCGCAGCAAACATTCTGTATTGGAATTGATTCATCAAATTCATGACTTCAATCAAAAACTGGTTTCACCATTGGGTCAAACATCAGCAACAACTATTAATCCATTAATTAATGATGCGCGACGAATTGCCAAACCCGGCAGCGCTGTTTTTATTATCAGCGACTTTCACGATTTGGATGAAAAAGATCACGCCAGCATTTATCAGCTCACACGCCATACCGATCTGAGTTTGTTGCAAGTACATGATCCACTGGAATCATTCCTGATCAGTTCAAACAATCTTTCAATATCAAATGGATCGCAACAAATTTTATTGCCGACCAACGACAAAAAATTTCAGCAAGCATTTCATCAGAATTTTGTTGAAAAGCAGCAACAATTACACACTTTATGTCAATCCATGGGCATAGCACTTCTCAATTTTTCTACTGCAGATGATTTAACTCTTTCCATGCAGCAGTATTTTAGTAATTCGGATCGTGCCCTCCTAACCTCCCCCTTACCTGAGGGAGGAACTGTCCCCTCCCCTGGCAAGGGGAGGGCTAGGGTGGGGTCTAGTGATTCAATGGAAGGAGTTAAATAATGGAAAATAATTTCTCCGATTTACCTCTAGCCGACATTCATCTCCCCGAAGCACCCGGTTATTGGCCGTTGGCTCCTGGCTGGTGGATTTTGTTGGGGTTGATTGTGTTAATTGGCCTGCTGGTTTTCATTTGGCATAAACGAAAACAACGTGATCGTTATCGTCACAAAGCATTAATTGAATTACAAAAAATCAAACTGGAATCAACACAAGACACTGCAACTGTTTTGCAAGCACTAAGCCTGTTATTAAAACGTGTTGCACTCAGTGCACAGCCCAAAAATTTTAATCCCAGCATTAAAGGACAGGACTGGTTGAATTGGCTGGATGACAACTGCCCCAAACTCACAACGCCATTTAATAGCGAATTGGGTCAGGCTTTGATTGTCGGACAATACCAAAAATCTCCCGATGTAAAAATTGATGCATTAATCACGCTGACAGAAGAATGGATCAAGAAACACAAGAATCAATGGCAGAAAAAATCGGGGAAAAATTCTCATGTTTGAATTTTCATTTCCCTGGTTATTTCTATTATTGCCTTTGCCATTTTTAATCGCGCGATTAAAACCGCGCGAGCAAATCCAGGCTGCGTTGCGCGTACCTTTTTTCCAACAAGCACAGGCATTACAACAAAATCTGGCAGCATCCGCTAAAAGTTCATTAAAAAATCTGTTGCTCTGGTTGATCTGGATTGCAGCACTTTGTGCAGCGGCCAATCCACAATGGATTGGTGATACAGTCAAAATGCCCAGCTCCGGACGGGATTTATTATTAGCCGTCGATATCTCTGGCAGTATGCGCGAACCAGATATGGTTTATCAGCAATATAGAGTCACGCGATTAATTGCGGTCAAAAAAGTCATCGGTGATTTTGTAGCTCGCCGCACGTCGGACAGACTCGGTTTAATATTATTTGGCACCAATGCTTATCTACAAGCGCCACTCACTTTTGACACTAACACAGTGCAACAAATGTTATTGGAAAGTGAAGTTGGATTGGCGGGTGAAGCCACCGCAATTGGTGATGCAGTGGCTTTGGGAATTAAACGATTAAAAGATTATCCCGACAATAAACGTGTGATCATTTTATTAACTGATGGACAAAATACGGCTGGTGACATCACACCGGAACAAGCAACAGATTTGGCAGTAACTGCAAAAACAAAAATCTACACCATTGCATTTACGCCTTACGATCAGGAAGTGGATGCACAAGCCATGCACAATATGGCTGAAAAAACCGGCGGCGCTTACTTTCGTGCACGCAGTATGCAGGAGCTGGATAACATCCATCATCAGTTGGACAAACTTGAACCCAGTGAATCCGATGAAGAAACTTTTCGTCCGGTGAAAACTCTTTTTTATTGGCCACTGGCGTTTGCACTGCTGCTCAGTTTAATTCTAACACTAGCCCAGGTTTTTAATATAAAACCCGTTTTCCCAAGAGGATGAATTGATGGATTCATTTATTGAAAATTTCCATTTCATTCGGCCACTCTGGTTATGGGCGATTTTATTGTTGCTGCCAGTAATTGTGCTGCTGTGGCGAAAACAAAAAAAATCCGGTCAATGGCAAGATTTAATTTCAGCCGAACTATTACCCTTTTTACTTGAAGGTAAAACCATCAGGAGATCACCAGGCAATTTAATCATACTGATGCTAGCCTGGATTATTGCAGCGATTGCGCTGGCAGGGCCAAGCTGGAAAAAACTGCCAGTCGCCGTCGAAAAAAATAACAATGCATTAGTTATTATGTTGGATTTATCGCCTTCAATGCTGACCGAAGATATAAAACCTTCACGTATTGTTCGTGCACGTCTGAAAATTGCGGATCTATTACGCGAAAGGCAGGATGGCCAAACCGCACTTCTGGTTTACGGTGCCAATGCACATGTTGTCACACCACTGACCCAGGATTCAAAAACCATCAGTAATTTGTTACCCATGCTCAGCCCAAATCTTATGCCCGCACAAGGTAGCAATACAGAGGCCGCCGTCGCACGTGCAGTTCAACTCTTGAAAGATGCAGGATTAAATCAGGGCGACTTGTTATTAATTACCGATGGGGTTGCACCTGATGCACAACAAACTATCAATAAAAACCTTCAGGATGAAACAGCTATTCGTTTATCCATATTGGGTGTAGGTGGCAAAGACCCAGCACCTATTCCATCGCGCAACGGCGGATTCCTGCGTGATAAATCCAATGATATTGTCACCAGTTTTCTGGACGCTGCGTCTTTAAGTGAATTTGCACTTGAAAATCGTGGCCGTTACAAAACACTTTCCAGTGATGTTGATGATATGAAAACTTTTACATCACTGATGAATATTAAAATGGATCTTAAAAATAACAACGAAGAAGAAAAAATCAGCAACCGCACTTTTGATCAATGGGCAGATGAAGGTCACTGGTTGGTTTTATTGTTGTTGCCTGTAATCTTATATGTATTTCGTCGCGGAGTGCTGGCCGTTATTTTTCTGACACCTTTTATATTGTTTTCACCCGAACAAGCTCATGCAGCAGGCTGGGATGATCTTTGGAAAAATAAAGATCAACAAGCTTATGAAAAATTGCAAGCTGACAAAGCAGATGAAGCCGCAAAACAATTTACCCAACCCGAGTGGAAAGCCAGTGCCGAATATCGTGCGGGAAATTTTGCAGAAGCAGCCAAACAATTTGCAAATCAGGATACCGCTACTGCTCACTACAATCGGGGAAACGCATTGGCAAAATCAGGGCAACTTAAAGAAGCCATTACAGCCTATGACAAAGCCTTGTCCATAGACGCCAATTTGGAAGATGCTCAAAAGAATCGAAAAATTGTTGAGGAAGCACTTAAAAAACAACAGGAGCAAAAAAACAATCAACAACAGAATCAGGATCAGAACCAACAGGATAAAAACCAGCAAAACAAAGATTCACAAGATCAAAAAAGTCAGGATCAACAACAAAACCAACAAGATCAATCACAACAGGATCAGGATCAAAAAAATCAGGATTCACAGCAACAGAATCAACAGAATTCATCCAGTGGGCAAGATTCCTCTGCGCAGAATCAGTCTATGCAGGATGATGCTACCAACTCATCACAAGCTAATCCTTCTGCAATGGATGCACAGACATCCAGTTCGGCAAGTTCGCAAATGAATCAAGTATCACAAACTTCGTCTGCCCAATCGGAAGAACAAAAAAGTGATGCACAAAAAGAAGCTGAAGCAAAAGCCCTGGCGGAATTGCAAAAAGATGGTTTAACCGAAGAAGAACGAAAAAATCTGGAGCAATGGTTACGCAGAGTTCCAGATGATCCGAGTGGACTGCTGCGCAGGAAATTCGAAAATGAATTCAGAAAACAACAATACGAAAAAATGAAAGGCACCTGGGAATCCCCGGACAACGAAGCTGACCAACGATTGTGATGAGAATGAAAATGAAAGTTTTATGTGAATTTGCGAGAATATTGGACCCCCTCCTAACCTCCCCCTTGCCAGGGGAGGGGACAGTCCCTTCCCCTGGCAAGGGGGAGGTTAGGAGGGGGTCAAAAACCACAATTCAAAATCCAATATTGGATTTTGTTGCAATAAAATTTTTTCTTTTTTATCTGGTAAGTTTGTTATTTATCGCCACACCAACTTTCGCAGATAGCCTAACCGCCAGCGTCGATCGGGACACACTCGGCATTTCTGAAACATTAACTCTGACATTACGTCACGATCCACAAACCAATGCGACGCCCGATTATTCCCAGCTGGAAAAAGATTTTGAAATTTTAAACACGCAAAGTGGCCGCAGCATGTCTATAGTCAATGGCCGAACTGAATCCTACACTCAATGGAAATTGATGCTGGCGCCTCGCAAAATTGGCAAGCTGTTAATTCCTTCGTTTGACATCAATGGCAATATCAGTGATGCAATTGAAATTACTGTTGAAAAACAATCTACACAATTCAAAGCTTCAGGTAGTGATCCGGTGAGTGTTGAAGTACTCACCGACAAAAACAATTTATTCGTACAGGAACAGGTTATTTTTACAGTGAGATTAATCACTAATGTCAGCCTCACTGCTGCACAATTGGATCCACTCTCAATTCCCGATACATTTGTTACCGAACTGGATGAACAAAACTATAAAACAACTATCAATAATCAACCGGCTTTGGTTGTTGAAAAACGATTTGCCATATTTCCATTAAAAAGCGGAACACTCACTATTCCTGCTTTACGTTATCAGGTAGCCATAGACGATGGCGACATCTGGAGCAGAATGTCGGGCAGTAATAATATTTTACGGCTGATGACAGAAGAGAAAACATTAACCGTCAATGCTGCACCTGCAGATAAAACCAATTGGTTGCCCGCAGAAAATTTGCATATCAGTGAACATTGGAGTGCAGGTCTGGACAATATGAAAGTGGGTGAACCCATCAGTCGCACTATTACGATTACCGCCAAGGGTTTAACCGCTGCACAAATTCCGCCCCTAACTTCATCTTCTATTGATGGTTTAACCTTTTATCAGGATCAGGCACAAACAGATGATCAAAAAACCAAAAATGGAATTCAAGGTTCGCGCATAGAAACTACCGCCATAGT
>CBFGPN010000213.1:0-6327 GCA_965650675.1 uncultured Cellvibrio sp. | reverse complement strand
TGTGGGTGTGAATACCGATATAACCGATTTTATCCAACGCCACGACGAATTGATCAGTGCCAAAGCCCAGGCGGAAAGGGCAAACAATATCAAGAGTGAATTTTTAGCAAGGGTCAGCCATGAAATTCGCACGCCGATGAACGCGATCATTGGTATAGGTTATTTACTCAAAGACTCTCGTCTGGATGAACAACAACAAAGTTATTTGCAAAGCCTGAACACCGCTGCTGATTCGCTTTTGCAAATTATTAATCAGTTATTGGATTTTTCAAAAGTGGAATCCGGCAGTGTGATCCTGGAAAATACGCATTTCGATTTAATTCAGGTATTTGAAAAAATATCGCGTATTTTTGAAGTCAGTGCTTTGCACAGGCGTGTGCGTATTCATTTTGATATAGCACAAGGTGTACCGCAGTTTTTACGTGGCGATGCATCACGACTCAGTCAAATTCTTAATCACTTTATCAATAACGGTTTTCAACATGGCATTACCGACGAAGTTTATGTACAAGTTAATCGTGTTGCCGATAGCAATAAAAATATTTGCTTGCAATTTATTATTGAAGACAAGGGTGTCGGAATTTGTCCGGAAACGCTTGAGAATATACAACAAAAAATCAGTATTTATCGTGATCTGGAATCCAGAGAGCAAACATCCGGTATTCAAATCTGCAATCATCTCATTCAATTAATGCAAGGCCATTTGACTATTGATTCAACGCTTAATCGGGGAACCCGGGTTGAGTTCAGGGTCTATTTCGAACCCAGTCGATTGGGTGAAAAATCAATACTGGAAAAACCGCGCAATTTGCAATCGTTACGTGTATTGGTTGTTGACGACAATAATATTGCACGGACAATTATTGCCAGTACCGCACGTAGTATTCAACTACAGGTTGATGAAACAGATAACGCGCAGACTGCCTGGGATAAAATCTGCAGGGCAGATGTAAGGGGTGAACCCTTTCATTTTATTCTGGTCGATTATCGTATGCCGCAAATGGATGGACTGGAGCTGACATCTCTGGTTAAAAAATCCCACCAATTGCAAAAAATTCCTGTCATTTATCTAATATCTGCACTACAAAGAGATGAAATTTACCAAGCTGCCGATTCCGCACAATTAATTGATGATTACCTGAGTAAGCCAATCAGTGAATCGCGCTTGTTTGAAGCCATCACACAATCGATTATTCAAAATCCAGAACTTGATTTATTAACCAGGTCAAATGATCCCAACACAGACATATCAACCGAACTGGAAAAATTATGTGTGCTGGTTGCAGAAGACAATATTGTCAATCAGCAAGTATTTAAAGGCATTCTGCGCAAGAAAAAAATCCAATATCAAATTGCATCCAACGGTCTGGAAGCAGTGAAAATATTGACGGATAGCCAAACAACATTTGATGCTATTTTAATGGATCTGGAAATGCCGGAAATGAATGGCATCCAGGCAACCGAAATTATTCGTGCGGGTGATATTCACGCCAAGATTCCAATTATTGCAGTTACAGCACAAGCTCTTCGCGGTGATCGTGAACGCTGTATGCTTGCCGGTATGAATGGTTATCTCACCAAACCGGTTAATCCGGAGCTACTCTACCGAACATTGTTTGATATTGTTCGTAGTAAGAAGAAGGAATTTGAAAATGCTAAAACTGATCAATAATCTACCGATTGATACCCAACACATAGAAGAGGGTATAGATAGAAAACAATTAAATTTTCTGCGTCAGCGTTTTTTGCAAATTAACCAGACTCGCTTTGAACGCAGCCTGCAAGCCATGACCGAAAGGCAACAACAATTTCTTAAATTAATTCCCTTATTATTTCATGTGAACCACCCTATGTTGCCGGGTTATATTTCGAATCAGGTTCCTTGCGGTGTATTGCACTACACACCTCAAAAATCCGATATTCAACTGGCAAAAAATTTCGCGCGCACGTTTCATTTCCAAAAAGAAATCAATTTTAAACAAATGGCAATTGAAGCTTTATTTGTTATGGGCAGCCCGGGCAGTATCGCCCAAAATGAAATCAGTGATCTGGATTTATGGATTTGCCATAAAGTTGACCTTTCATCATCACAACATGAAAGCTTGCAGCACAAAGCAGATCTGATTACAGAATGGGCCTCTAAAAACATTCATCTGACCATGCATTGTTTTTTGATGCAAAGTGATGCTTTTCGTACCGAGCCAAACCTTGCATTCAATAGTGAAGCCAGTGGCACAGCACAGTATTATTTATTATTGGATGAGTTTTATCGAACTGCATTATGGTTAGCAGGCAAGGTTCCTCTCTGGTGGTTTGTACCAACAGAAAGAGAAATGGATTACGATTTTTTTGCCAAAACATTACTGGATAAGCGTTTTATTAAAACAGTTGATGTTATTGATTTCGGTGGCATTCCTAATATTCCTGCCGAAGAATATTTAGGTGCAGGTATTTGGCAACTTTATAAAGCCATCGAATCACCTTACAAGTCTGTTTTGAAATTGTTATTGCTGGAAATATATGCCACGCAACGACACTCACCACTTGGTCAACCCTTGGCATTGAATTTCAAACACGCTGTTTATTCAGGTGTTACTGATGCAGACAAACTGGATCCTTATGTCTTCATTTATCAGCGGATAGAAGATTATTTATTATCTGTTAACAATCATGAGCGTCTCGAATTGGCAAGACGTTGTTTTTATTTCAAAGTTAATCGCAATTTATCAAAGGACTTACGTAAATCCTGGCAAACAGACTTACTTAACAATATGGTGAATGCATGGCTCTGGGATTCGCCAAAACTGCAACAATTAGATAATCGCCCGGAATGGAAAGCGGATCTGGTCGTTGAGGAACATAAATTATTGGTTAATGAATTAAGTCATTCCTATCAACTGTTAAATGATCTGCATAATCAACTGGGAATAAATGCTGCTATTAGTCGTGATCAACTTACCATTCTCGGTCGTAAACTTTATGCAGCATTTGAGCGACGTGCAGGAAAAGTCAATTATATTAACCCCGGTATTTCATCAAATCTGACAGAGGCCGAATTATTTTTTGTACAACAACATGAAAACAGCGGATCATGGTCTGTAACCAATCTTGATCCCAAACTACATAATACCGATCAAAGACTTAAACATTCGTCACAATTAATTGAGTTATTATTCTGGTGTTATGTGAATCGATTAATTGATCAGTCAACCCGTTTACATTTCAGTTCACATCAATTTCGTGTCAATTTTTCACAACATCAATTACTCACCAGCATTAAACAATGGTTACCCGAAAAACATGCAGGGATTGATCATCAAGCGTTTCATGCACCCGCTTACATTACGCAGTTTTTGATTATCGCCAACTTCGGTATTGACCCCCAATCCGAGTTACAAAAAAAGGGGCTGCATTTAATCAGCAATCGCAATGATGCCCTGGGCTATAGTGGATTCAAAGAAAATCTGGTTCATAATCTTGAGTGCATTTATATCAACTCATGGGGCGAAATTATTTGTCGTCATTTTGAGCGGGATGCATTGGTCCAACTCATGCAATATTATTTGCAACTGATAGGCAAACAAGGATTCAGCTTTCCCATTATGCATTTTCGCTGTTTCAATACAGGTAAAGGTAATTTGATTGCACAACGGCTTGAAGAATTATGGAAACAATTTCATTTTTGTTTTTTTGCGTCATCACAATCAAACCCACGATTTCTATTTGAATTAGCCGATGAGTTTATTATTATCGACTCGCCACTAACCAATCAGCAACCCGTTTTTCGAACACCTTCTCTTACCCAGCTATTAAAACATCTGGGATTACCCAGATCAAAACCCGGAAAATTATTTATAGATCCTTTTGCTCTTCGCAAAACACCTGTTGCGCAAATACTGCAGCTCTATTCAACAAACGCGGTACAACTTTTTTATCAAATACACCATCAACATGCCGATGTGTACTTATTAGATGACAAAGGATCACTTTCTTTTCATTCATGCCCATTCTACTCACTGGCAAGTTTACTGCGCCCTCTATGTTATTTTTTGCAAGTTCTAATGAATAAACTGGAATTCGAAGTAGATAACACCCACAACTTACCCACACTGGGTTGCTATGAAATTCTGGCTAAACATTCGCAACTCAAATCTGAACAATCGGATTGGCGAATAGAATCAAGAAATATTGAGGTTCAATACAAGCAATTGCCGCAATTCAGCATTAAAGTGTTTGTTGAGCTTGATGAAAATAGCCACACCCGTTATTTGATCTATTGTAATGAACAGGAATTTTCAACCTATCTTCATGGAGAATCTATATTCAATCAGGTTGCTGCTTATATTAAACAACACCGTAAAGCTGGTGATGTTTACCCATGTTACATCACCGATCTGGATATCTCTCACCACAACCCCCAACAGGGTTTACAGTTAATTGAATTTTGGCAAATGAAAATGGAATTGGAAGAAAAGATCAACAGAGCATTTCGTTTACTGTAATGCAGTGCTAACTTTTACTGGAAGGGTCTGTATAACGAATATGTTCAGGCAACCTTGTCCTTGAACTTTGAACGCACAAACGAATTACATATTGCCAATAAAGTTTGACGTGTTTCAGAGTCCTCTATTTTCCATGCTTCATCCAGAGCTTCTTCAAAACGCTGTTGCAAACACAGACGCCTTACCTGACGAATAATTTCAATATCGTGTTCAATCAATGACATACACACCTCCTATTGGCGCTGGAACCTGCCTCTGGCGCTACTTACTGCTGAGCATTGTGACTACTATAGAACAATACTTGACCCCTGATACACTAGCGAAAATCTGTATTATTTGTAGGAAAAAGCTCACAAAACAAAGGACGGGATTTTGCGTGCCACCTATGAATTAATTTTGAATATCAAAAGTGGATTTGCTAATAGCCTGTAGGCGAAAAATGCATGAAATCTTTTTGTTGACCCTTTATTTCACCGCCCCATAAAAACCCCTGCTGCTTAAAAAGCCTGACTGTGATTGAATCAGATGTCCAGCTTGCGGGGTTGGCTGGATCCCATGGCCCACCTTTGATAAGGCGACATTTGGAACTCCACTGCATGCAGTTGTCGTACAGTCCATTTTGGTCAGTATTGATATCGATTGCCACACCAAAGGAATGATTGCTGAATTGCGTACGATTTCCCTGGGCATCAACATTGCCGCGTGTCATACCCACTCTGTAACCCACAACATTGTGAATAGGTTGGCCTTGTTCAATTAATTGTATAAGGACTGATTTGATTTTAGGCGCAACTTTTTTACAAACTTTAAATTCGTTTAATCCAGGTAATCGAATAATCTCCTGATCTTCTTCACATAAACTACAACCGGAAACCATATCAATCTCAGCGGTCGATAATTCACTTCTCAACTTATTGACCTTTTTAATTTCGACAGCTTTTCGTAAATTTACATTCCATTTGTAAGTGGAATAATGACAACTTTGTGAAGCAATATCGGCTCGTGCAACACAGGTAAATGCCATCAAGCACAAGCCAGAAATTAAAGAATAGCGTTTCACAATATCCAATTACCAGTAAAACGAAGCCAAACCAAAAGCACTGACAAAGAGTAGTGCACTGCCAATCACCCGGTAAAAAACTACCGGATCTGCCTTGAGTAAACGCGCATGAAATTTCAAACCAAAATAGTGTCCAATTGCTGTAGCAGGCAACAACCACACATGAGCCTCCAACTGTAAATCAATGCCTGCAATTAGAAATGCACACATTTTGATACTGACTAAAATAAACCAAAGAACGAACAAAGTATCGCGCAATTTTTCGCGTGCGACATGCACCATATACACCGTCATAATCAGCGGTGCACCAATCAAAGACGTGCCACTGATATAAGCACCAAGCGAGAGAAAAATTCCATCGCTCAAGGGGTGCGAACTCTTAAAAGGCTTATTAAAAATATAGGTAAGCGAGTAAACCGAGATAATGCTGAAAATTATCCCACTCATAATGTTCGCGGGGATAGTTAACAAACCCGCCACACCAATAAGCTTGGGAATAATCATAATCTTCATGGACTTTTTAATATACGCCCAATCAACCGTTGAATTTTTTTCCATGGATTGTTCTGAAGATTTTCGATTATTTTGCCAAACCGTCAGTGTAGAAAAAACCAACAAGTGAACCGCAATTATCGGTAAATAAACCAAAGGCCGGTCATCAACCAACAGCAACAAAGGTAAAGACATCATTGCACCACCAAACCCCAATCCGGTGCGAACAAACCCGCTCCAGACAAAGATTAAAAATATGAGTGCTAATTGAAG
>CBFGPN010000212.1:0-6330 GCA_965650675.1 uncultured Cellvibrio sp. | reverse complement strand
TGTATTTATTTCCAAAGAACAAGCTGAAGCTTTATATAAAAAAGCGCCTAAGAGTTCCCTCGTCAAATTTTACGACGTTGATCACTCGTTAAAGACGGAAATGGCAAAACTTGATCGGATTAAATGGATTCAAAATCGATAATGCTTTTTATATATTGTGGTTAATGTAATTCAAATAGAATTCGGGATTGTTTGTGAATTTCTTCTTCGCCTTTTTTAAAGCCTTTGTAACTGTAAAACAGTTCATCAAAACTGCCATCTGCTATGGCAAGGTTTAATCCGGTTTCAATACGCTCTGCCAGTAGTGCATTTTCCTTGTTGGTAAAAAAATAAATAGGTGCGTGGTAGTACAGCATCAGGTTTTGTTCTATGGCAATGTAATGATCTTTATGTAGCAAGTATTCATCCCATATTTCATAAAGACCACGCGGAAAGTAATCAAATCGTCGAGCCTTCAGCATATCGAACAGCAGTTCGTAATGCGCTGAGGTAACCAGTGGTAATTGATTTTTTTTTAGAATTTCAGTGTCTGGCCAGGAGGTGCCCTGACCAGCGCGGAGTGTTCGTAACTCATCCAATGTGTTGATCTTGCCAAAACGGTCCTGGTCATCCTTGCGAATCAGAAAAATTCGATAACTGTTTAATTCTTTTAATAGTGAAATTTTGATTGGAATTAATTTGGCTTCCCGTGTTTGGTCTGTCATGGTCCACATCAGGTTGATTACACCATTGCGCTCCAATTCCGCAAGAAAACGGCTGTTGGTTAATTGGTGCGGGTAACTTGAAACCTGATAAGGGCCGTGGGTGCTGAGGGTTTTTTGTAATGCCAATTCCAAAATTCGGGGAAAAAAAGAGCCGGTCTTCTCAGCACTTTTTTCAATGGGGGGCAGTGTAATCCGGGTTAGGGGTAACGGCGTCAGTTCCTGGGCATTACTGCTTTGGCAGAAACTGCTGGTTAGTAGTAGGTAAACAAAAAACCAGACTAGACGCCGTTGTTTGGGCATAATTTTATTTCAATCGCAATCCGGGTGAGTTTTCTCCAAACCAGTAAATTTTCCCATCCCCTGTTTTGTACTGCACGGTAAAACCTGAATTACCAAAACCCTGGAAGTAGGACAGCATGATCCTGTGATCCCCTTTGGTTAAGAACACGTTGCAGGACTGTACAGAATATGGACGATCTTTTGGATGTTCGCAAATTGTTTTCCCATCAATTTTTAAAGAAAAACCATCATCACTACCAATCAGGAACTCATAAGTGCCTTCTTTGGAGGTGGTCACCATCTGGTCAACATCTACAAAAAAGTCGTCACTTGCTTTGGCTATGTTGCCCAGTTTAGCGTGGCCAAATTTTCCTTTATGCAGGAGATTAAGGTTGTCAACCATAACATTAATCGTGGAAGTGATATCGCGTACCTGATTGATATCGGAAATCCCTACGCGGTTTTTGCTGATAACCACATTAATGTTTTTATCAACCATAACCGGTGTGATTCGATAAACAATCACGCCAATAACCAAAAGAAGTAACAGACTGACAATCGTATTTTTATTTAATGTGAGTTTCATTTAGAACACCGGACGTAAATGCCAAAATTGGAACCAGTTGCGCAGATTGAATGCATCTTCAGTTAGCCCGAAACTGTAAGTAAAGGGAGAGAAGAAGGCAAAAATTGCGATTATCAACGCCACAAAAATAGAGAGATTGATTAAGGTATGGCGATTCAATCCCAACAGCTCGCTACGGAACAAGTAAGTTGCCAATAACGAGAAGTTGATGGCTCCGAAAACTAACGGGATAAAATAGTGATAGAGGTACATAACCCGTTCGATCTGCAATATGGCAATCATGTAGCTCAGATAAAGACCGGTGAATAAACAAATCCAGCCAAAAAGCTGTGTGTCCTGAATCGGTGCCTTGTAAACAAATCGGCCAATAATTAACGAGGAAGAAAAAATAATTCCCAGAATAACGGAGAACCAAATGATTGGATTACCAACTAAATAATTCCAATAGACTTTGGTAATTCCATCAACAGTATCTTTACTCCAACGATAGCTGATAGTGCGGGCACCCAATGGCCAACCTATAGCGTGGCTGCCGTTTTCGTCAGCTTTGCAATAATCCAGCTTGGGCACACCATCCGCATATTCCGACATGTATTTCCAGTTGTCTTTCATACCTGTTGCAAAGGTGCTTAAGCTCCAGGTGTTACCCATCCGAATTTGTTGCAGATATTCGGGTGAAGCTTTGTAAGTTCGATTTTCCTTGATGGTTTTTCCCATACCGATGTGAACATAAAAAACCGAGAAAAACACCAGCAATAAAGCGGCAATACTGATTGAACCAGTGGTCAATGCGCGCTTGATCAGGGCTTGCCATTTCAACTGTTGAATGGCCTGCCATTGATCGACCAGAAATAAAGCGCCAAACAATAATAATAAAATAAAAGCGTTTACCTTTACGGTAATTGCCAGGCTAATCAAAACACCGAGTATGGCGTAGTGTTTTAATAAAATCGGTTTCTGGTGTTTGTGCCAGTCGGTAATCACACGAACGAACCAGTAAACAGCGGCCAGAATAAAAAATAGTTGAATACCTTCCAGCATGGCTGACCGTGAATGCATCACCAGTGCATTGTCGAAAATCATCATCGAAGAAAAAGCAGCCGCCAACCAGGGGAGACCGGTTATTCGATTTAATATGCCAAAGAAAAATAAAACACTGAATGCCATCATCACTGTTGAGGGCCATCGATAACCGGTAAATTTCAGGTTGGCTGGTGTGTCGTCACCCAATAAATAATCGGTCACCAGCATTTTGGATTTATCGATATTCTCGTTGTCACCAAAAGCCACTTCACCTATGGCCATTAACATCTTGCCAAGAGGTGGGTGGGGTTCCATGTACATCACACCATCAATATGCTTTTGCGCCGAAACTATGTGATAGTTTTCGTCCCAAAACATACTTTGTGGTGATCCGTAGTAGGGAAAATAAACGGAGAAAGAGATCACCAGGACTAACAAAGGATACAAATAGGGTTTGAGGAGTTTGATTTTATTGTTCATGTCGATCTGAGACTGTTGGTTATTGTTAAAAAAATGCCAGCGCAGTCTATCAGAAGCTTTTTGATTCTGCTCCTACTGCCAAATATTGGCCGTTAAGCAAGTCATCCCCCTCCAGTAGTGCCAGGCTGTGCGAAGGATATACTTCCTTGACGCGCAGTTGAAGGTCGCGTTTTACCAAACGTGTCTGATAAGTTTCATATTGTGACGGTGATGCCAAAACCACTAATTGATAAAGGGCCATTTGGTCTCCGGCATGCAATCCATTATTGGCGCCACCTTGAACCAACAATTCAATTTGCCCGGGTGTGGACTCTATTCTGGCCATGTAAGGTTGGCAGCGAATATTGTGTGCGAGTTGTTTGCCCGCTTTGACCAGTAATTGCTGGATGCGCCTCCCGTATTGTGATTGCCACAAATCCGGCGAGGTAAAACCTATGGGTTTCGGATTTTTCCAAATGCCTTGGGTATAAAAATTATCTTCAAGTAAAAGTTCCCCGGTAAATCCATCGCGCAATTCAAGATGTAAAGCAAATACCCTGTCGCGTGTGTCGGCGAATTTCATCATGGTGAAATCGGTAAAGTGATTGCGCAGCATTTGCATAAAAGCAGGGTTGTAAACCGTATTGGGATCACGCATCGACATGTCCAGTATTTCACCCGACAGTACAAATTGGGTTTCTTCGCTGAGTGCGATTTGCCGGGTTAACTGGCGTTTTTGTGCGGCATTCAAGGTTGGGCTGGAAACTTGTTGGATGAGCCGACTTTCTATTCCAGTTGATTTTTTCAATTCTTTTGCCAATAACCTGGGTATTTCAATTTCTGCAGCATAAAAATTTCCGGCGTTACTGCTTTGGGGATTTAATCTCGGCATGGCGGTAATCACCAGGTTTTTTTGCCATTGGGATTCACAGGTATTTTGGATTTCTGTACTGGAATCTCTGGATATATCAGTGGCTGGATTGTCATTGATCGAGGTATCAGTGACAGATTCGGTGGCGGGGTCAGGTTCTGCTTCTGCTTGTCCAGATAAAACGACTTGATGTTCGGCTGATTGTTCTGGCGCTTTTTTAAATGCAATATCATCAGGAATAAGTTGATACGCATGACAGGGAATTGCCATGACGATAAAGAAAAGCACTGGAATAGACTTGGCTCTAGGCCAGATTATCCCACCCATGATAGGCTCCCGGGCTGAAGTGATGGAACGAAAAAGGTAAAACGTCTGTCAGTAGAGCGTTTGGTTGTGAATCGTCTATTCCAATTGATCGGCATTGAGGCGTATTTCTTTAGTTAATCAGCATAAATAAAAAGGTTGCACGGCATGAATGTCGCACTTAAGTATCCGGTTTTATTGGTTTTGGTTCTTTCAGGTATTGGCGGTTGCAGCAATGGCCGCAGTTACACCGACAGGGGCCTGCAAGAAACACTGGAAATTCAAATCCTGCCTAATACCAGCAAGATGTTCGTCTACCGTTTGCGCATGCCGGAAGATCAAATCCCCAGTCAAATACGTATCGCCCAATCCGGCCGCGACAATGTTCGTCAAACCGGCATAGACCTGGGTTCCCGCAGCTATCGCAGTCTGTTGATGAATGTGGAATATGTGGTCAAAAAAACCGGTTATTGCCGCGAGGGTTTTTTTGAAATCGATAAAAGCTTGTCCCGTTATCACATCTGGATGAAGGGTGAATGCAAAGAAGGCGCGACTGCTGAGGACTCTCAAAATTTTGGTGCTGAGAAGACCCTAACTTCCGATACCTGGAAATGACCACTTTAGTCCCTCCCCCTGGCACAAATTGCAGGAGCAATTTGCACAGCGAAGCTGCCCGAAGGGGAAACCATAAGGACTGGTTTCTGAACGGGGAGGTTAGGAGGGGGTCTTTGATCTACAACCCTGCGTAAAATAAACGACAACCACAGGGGTTGCCCCTACAGGTTTTGCCTCCGAGCTGGCATAATCGCCGCCCCAAATTTTCATCTTCTCGACCACCGCTTGTTTGATTCCGAGGATCACCATGTCAGTTAAACCCAGCGTTAAACCTAACAACCCCAATTTTTCATCAGGCCCTTGCAGCAAACGTCCAGGATATTCACTGGATCAATTGGATATTTCCACTCTCGGTCGTTCACATCGTTCAACTATCGGCAAAGCTGCTTTGGAGCGCGCATGTCTGGATACGGCTGAATTGTTGGGTTTACCCGAAGGCTATCGCTGCGGTGTGGTTCCCGGTTCTGATACTGGCGCGGTTGAAATGGCTATGTGGTCTTTGTTGGGCGCACGCGGTGTCGATATTCTGCAATGGGAATCTTTCGGTAAAGGCTGGTTGAGTGACGCCACCAAAGAATTAAAACTCAGCGTGAATGCACACGAAGCGGATTACGGTTATTTGCCTGATCTCACCAAAGTGAATTTCGACAATGACGTAATCTTCACCTGGAACGGTACAACCTCTGGTGTGAAAGTTCCTAACGGCGATTGGATTCCAGCTGACCGCAAAGGCCTCACCATTTGTGATGCAACCTCTGCTGTATTTGCAATGGAAATGCCATGGGAAAAATTGGACGTGATTACCTTCAGCTGGCAAAAAGTGCTCGGCGGTGAAGGTGCACACGGTATGTTGATCCTCAGCCCACGCGCTATCGAACGTTTGGAAACTTACAAACCCTCATGGCCAATGCCAAAACTTTTCCGTATGACCAGCGGTGGTAAAGTGACTGAAGGTTTATTTAAAGGCGACACCATCAATACGCCATCCATGTTGGCGGTTGCGGATTATCTCGACGCGCTGGATTGGGTGCGTTCAATCGGCGGCGTGAAAAAAACCATCGAAATGTCCAACGCCAATTTGAATGTGTTGAAAGGTTTTGTGGCAGCGAATGATTGGATCGATTTTTTGGCGAAAACACCAGAAACTTTATCCAACACTTCTGTTTGCTTCACTCTGAAAGCAACACCGGATCAAGTCAAAGCTATGATCAAATTGTTGGATAAAGAAGGTGTCGCTTATGACATTGGTGCTTACCGTGATGCACCACCCGGATTAAGAATTTGGTGTGGTGCAACTGTTGGTACCAAAGATTTGCAAGACCTGTTGCCCTGGTTGACTTGGGCTTATCAGGAAGCAGTTAAGTAATAAAAATCAAAACACCCTCTCCCCAGCCCTCTCCCATCAAGGGAGAGGGAGCAGATCGAAGTTCGATAAAAATATTTTTGTAATTTTATAAATCGTTAATTACAAAAAAATATTGAACAGGACC
>CBFGPN010000211.1:0-6374 GCA_965650675.1 uncultured Cellvibrio sp. | reverse complement strand
TAAATTGGCTGATCGAATTACCAACCTTTCTGCACCACCCTTTTATTGGACCAGGGAAAAGAAAATCAGCTATAGGGAGGAAGCTCTGCTCATTCATAAAGAGCTGCATACCGCAAATAGTTCTCTCTCTGAAAGATTTATTTCTCGTGTAAACACTTATCAGGATTATATTTGAGCTAACCCCTAACGCGTTCCTGAATTTATTTTTAACATTAAATTTAATTGATGACTGATGATCTGGAATTCTTCGAATTGACGATGGGTTAAGTGTTGTTCTGCGGCATCGGCATAGATGAAAGCTAACATGCGCTTGTCTAATTTTAGTGGCGCTAACATTAGATCACCTTTATCAATCAGCTTGCTTAACACACCCAGAGATTCTTTATTTTTATGATCGACTTTAAACCACATAAATTCTTGTAATTGTAAAAACTCATGAAGCAATTCGTCTTTGCTGAGTTTATCCAATTCGATGCGAATGGTTTGTGGCCAGACCTGTGTTTCTTTACCTGCCGTGTAGCGAAACTCTGCGCATTTATAGCGATAGTCAATCATCGCGATGCACACACGCTCAATACTTGACCCTTGGTGCAAGGCAGTGATTCCAACCTGCATCACTTTAGCGATGCCATCACCATTCATTATCAAAGCTAACATTTTATTAACATACTGCTGAAATTCGTAACCGGTTGATGCTTGAACGGGTGTTGCCGTATGGTAATTTTTTGTTTCCGACAATAACTCTTCTTCCATAAGAGTTTCTGGATCGGTAGACGGTTCAATAATATCGGGAGCAGAAACACCATAACATCTGGCGATTTCAGAAGCTTCTTCTGCCATTTTTTTAACTTGTGCTTTGGCTGCCGATTGACTGATGCGATTGATTGATGCCACTTGCACATAAATCTTTTGCATTTCAGGTGATGACAACCCCTTGTGAATGTATTTACTGATTTCCAGGCCCAACTTAATTGCCGCATTAATTGCATGTGGATGATCGCTTGTGCTCCCCACAGGAAACACCAGATCGGTTAGTGACCAGGAATCAATAATTCCTTTATTAATTAATTGAATATCAGTACCCAGATGCGTCATCCCTATAGCCGTCTCACGCTCGGGAAAAAAATTGCGCTCGGTAATGAATGCTTCTGCTGCTGCATTTTCTGTGGCCAATAACGCAAGCTCACCTACATTGTGCAAAAGCGCTGCAATAAACACCTGCTCTTTCAATTCATAATTTAACAGCGGCACTAATGCTCTTGCTTGCACTGCCGCATGAAAGGATTTTGCCAGGCACGCAATAATCATGGTTTTATATTTACCATTGATCAAGCTATCGACAAGACAGGAAGCCAACGCAATATTTTTAAGATTATTGAGCCCCAATAAAACTATACCGCGAGATACAGTTTTAATCGGCACATGCGAATGGTTGTAATGAACCGAGTTAGCAATTTTCAACACTTTTGAAGTCAGATTGGCATCGCGCAATATAATTTGTGTTAACTCATCTGCACGGCACTGATCCTGATTGCTGAGATCGCAAATATCTTTAACAACGGAATTTAATGTGAGTAAGTCCTGATCTGTTAATACTCGCATCCATGCATCATAGCCGCGAATACAACCCATGAACCACCTCAAAAAAACCGGAACTGGATCACAGTTTAGTGCAGCATGGAAAAGCTGCTTAAGAATAAATAAACAGGTTTTGATTATTATTAGAGCGTTAGATTTTAAGAGCACAAAAAATATTGGCGCAATTAACAAATTAATGTTTTTTGCGCCAATTTATTTGCGATGGATTAGCTTCGCTGGTCTGACGGCTCCTGTTCGGCAACAACAAACACAGGCATTACACCTGTGTTTGTTCAAATCATCAATTAATAAGAGACATTTTCACAAATTCATTTTTGTTTAGTTTCACTTCGTCATCCCTGCGATTAATTTTGATTCGTGCCAAACTCTCAATAACTATAACGGAATCCAACAAAATACTGCCGACCAAAGTTACGATAGTATTCGTTGCGTTTTGCGCGGGTATCGTTGTAAAGATGTTCGTAAGTGTCCCCCAAATTTTGCGCTTCAAACGAAACTTGATAGTGGTCGTTGAAGGAATAAGTGAAGGATGCATCTATGTACATACTGTCGGCTGTGCCATCGGCATCTTGTCCATTTAAACCCGGAACAATTCGCAAATAATCATCGCGATAGGAAGCGGACACTCTGCCCTGAAAACCACCCTCTTCATAATACAAAGTCAGGTTGGCAGTATTTTCAGATAAATTAATTAAAGGCAGAACGGCTGTGCGTCCGGCAGCACCGACAGGTAATGCAGGATTTACAATGTAAGTAATATCAGACGTAACGTGAGTGTAATTCGCCAGCAAACCAAAATTTTGCCAAAAACCTGGTAAAAAACTGAAAGGCGTTTGCAGATTTAATTCAACACCGCGCAATGGACCGCCATCGCTGTTAACAGGCCTTGAATAAACAAAATCATCAGTTGGCAACACACCGGTTCCGTTTAATACTTCATTGGGAATACCGAGCGTATTAAATGCTTGAGTAGTACGTAAAGTTGCAATGTAAGTTTTTACATCTTTATAAAAGAAACCGGCAGACACTACCGATCCTTCTGCAAAATACCATTCAGCACTCGCATCAAAAGCATCCGCTTCAATCGGATCAAGATTCGGGTTGCCCTGATTCACCTGACGTGTACCGCCAAACACATTCACCGCACCACCCGGTGTTAATTGGGACAAAGGCGGACGTGTCATGACTCTGGATGCCGACACACGCAATACAATATCGTCTCTGACATCCGCAACCAGATTCATTGAAGGTAACCAATCATCATAATCGCGCGATACAAAAAGCTGTTGGGTATTCACGCCCGCTTCTGCATAACCTACTGCATCCTGTTCAGTTCGCACAAAACGCACACCTATATCACCACGCACAGGAACACCTAATAACTCTGATTTAAAATCACCCTGCACATAAGCGGCGGTATTTTTTTCATCGACTGAATAAATATTACTGCGTGCAGAAGCAAGATCGCGACGCAATTCAAAAACGCCGGTATTGCTATAAATATCAAAAATATCAATAAACGCCGCTTCACTCGGTACCACCCAGGAAGTCGCGGTATCAGCCGGCACACCAAAACCATCGAAGCCGGAAAAAGGTACAACCAAATCCGCAACTGTCACGCCGCTGGGTAGTGAAGGAACATTACGCTCGTTAGCCATTCGCAGTGAATCGGAATCGAAAGAATATTCACGCAAATTCACACCGGATTTTAAAGTCCACACATCTGTTGCATCGAACTCCAAATCAAACGACGCTTGTTCAAATGTATTTTCTACACCCTGTGGGCGCAATCGAATTTCCGGGCCAGTAGAACCACTGACAAAACCCGGTTGTGCAGGACCAAAATAATAATTATCAGGATCGTTGGTATCAAAACCCCAAACAATTCGTGGACGAGTCATGCTGTCGCGGAAGTCGTAAATAAATCCATCGGTATTTAAACGATCAACTTGTATTGTGGTTTCTCTTGGCTCATCGAAATCAGAATCAGAAGCACCTAGTTTAAATTCACCACGCACGCGATCACTGAAATCATGTTTGACCGTCACGCCTACTTGTTGGAAAACCGTATTGAAATCAAAAATAGAGGTTTCTGCACGCAGGTCAACATTATCCAATCTGGCGTAAACCAAATCGTTTCCACGCACTTCGGCTTCACGCACTATAGTTTCCGGTTTTCCCTGTTGCGATTGGCCGCGAAAAATACCTATAGGTGTCAGCAAACTTTCCTGACGCAAACCTTCATGTTTTGAATAAAGCAAATCCAAAGAAACTTCTGTCTCTTCGCTTGGACGCCACTGCAATGAAGTTGTCATTCCCAAACGTTCATTCATTACACTGAATTGCGCAAGGCGGGGAATACGCGGATGGTAAATGCTGGTTGATCTTAATTGGTCGTAAGTAATGCCCACCGGCATTTCACCAAAACACACACCGGCAGCATTCATGGGATCACACCAGCCACCGTTATCCGTCATGCGATCCCAATTCAAATTGTGACTTGCCTGACTGATTTTATTGGATTCGGAATAGGCCATCGAAAACAGAACGCCAAGTGTGTCATCCAAAAAAGTATTCGAAGCGAGCAATGCGTAACGCGGATCTGTTTCTTCGCTCAGATCGTTGTAACCCATTTTGGTTGATACCGTAAATTGCGGGCCGGTTTTATCAAAAGGTTGCGCCGTTTGTAAATCCACTGTTGCGCCCAAAGATCCCTCTTCCGTTTCGGCTGATGGCGTTTTACGCACTGTCAAACTATTAAAAAGTTCGGAAGCAAACACATTAAAATCAAAACCGCGTGTGCGATTGATGCCTTCAAAACCATTGGAAGCGGTTTGCGCTTCAAGGCCATTCAAACGCACCCGCGTATAATCCGGCCCCAAACCGCGTACAGAAATGCTGCGCCCTTCACCACCGTCGCGCGCGACAGCAACACCGGGCACACGCTGCAATGATTCAGCAAGATTGTTATCTGGAAATTTCGCAACATCCTCTGCTTTGATAACATCCACCACTCCTGTTTCAGCGCGCTTCTCGCCTAACGCCGAAAAAAGACTGGAACGAAAACCTGTCACCATTAACTCTTCAACGTCTGCACTTTCTTTTTGTTTATCCTGGGCATGTACTGGCAGGTTGAATGTGCCACACAAAGACGCCACTGATACCCACAATAGATTTTTGGCAAACCTTCCACATTTTACGTTTGTCATTATTTTTACCTTAAGGATGAATTGATAATTAAATTATCGATATTGACCCATACAAGGTTGCCGAAATGTCTATTGCTTGTTTTCGAAACAATTATCGTTGCTTTGATGTCGCGATGAGATGATTAAAATTACAATCACTTATTACAAAAAATAAGTGCGGCGGAAATTACCTTACTGGAATTCTGTGTGTCAATTGCAGTAATAAATTCTGCGCCAAAACTTGAATAATTGTGCTATAGCAGAATAAACAGTCACAATGACTCTTTGATTATGATGTGTAATCTGAAGCCAATTGAGATACTCATCACACGCAAATAATCATGCATGATTGAACGACATCAACACATTTATTGCGTGATAGAGAAAACGATTTTTTTGTAACAGACTGATTGATAACCAGCGCCCGACTTCACTAACATCGGGCGCTTGAAATTCAAAATAAAATTAATGCGCAGTATCAACGCCTCCTGCCAATGCTGATTTGATTGATTCAGCCAGCGGAGTTGTAGCGCGACCAATTAATTGGCTGAGTTGATGTGAATCGTCAAACAATGAGCCTTTAGCAGCGCTGGCATCGGATGAAGAAAGCAATTGCGCGAGCCAATCGGGTAAACCCGCACCTTGCAATATGGCTTTATATTCTGCTGCAGGTAAATTGTTGTATGGAATTTGTTTGCCCGTTTGTGCAGAAAGTTCGGCTGCAAATTCTGCCAGGGTATAACCCCGGTCACCCGCCAGTTCATAGATTTTGCCAGCCTGATTCTCGCGCACCAAAACTTCAGCTGCAGCGGCTGCATAATCAGCACGTGCTGCCAGTGAAATTTTTCCATCACCCGCACTACCGATCAACGCATTAAATTGCAACGCAGTCGGAATTGCTGCTGTGTAATTTTCGGTGTACCAACCATTACGCAAAAACACAAACGGAATAGCTGATGCCTTAATCAATTTCTCGGTTTCCTGGTGTTCAACCGCGAGATCCATTATCGAATGCTCTGCATTCAAAATACTGGTGTAAACCAACAACCCTACTCCGACTTTGGTTGCTGCGTTAATGACATTGCGGTGTTGATTCAAACGTTGCCCCACTTCAGAACTGCTGATCAGTAACAATTTATCAATACCTTTCAGCGCTGCTTCCAGAGAATCAGACTGGTTGTAATCCGCCTGACGAATCTGCAAACCTTTCGCTTGCAGATCCCCTGCTTTGGATGGATTACGCACCAGTGCAACCACTTGAGCAGGAGGAATTTTTTTCAGTAATTGGTCGATGACCAAACGACCCAGTTGGCCGGTAGCGCCCGTAATTGCGATCATGATTAACCTCATAAAATGAATGTGAAAATACTTGCCCGTGCACAGGTTGGGAACAGCATACCAATCAAACTTACTTTTAGTAAGTACGCACAAAAAGGTAAGCATAAAATCAGAATGAACGTGTAATTAATACCGCTTCATGACACACCAATTTTTTTCTTAAATTCACACCATCATCCCTATTTCACTTCGTCATCCTCATTTCACTTCGTCATCCCTATTTCACCTCGTCATCCCTGCGACGGCAGG
>CBFGPN010000210.1:0-6418 GCA_965650675.1 uncultured Cellvibrio sp. | reverse complement strand
AGATGAGAGCGGTGAATTCGAATGAATTGATAGGGTGTTAATTTTTCTTCCAGCTCTTTCATTGTCGAACGCATCAAATATTGATTGTCCAAACAATGCAGCTCAACATAGTTTCCCGCCGCACTGACAATTAAGATTGAGTCAATGGTAATACTAACCTTTCGATTTCCTTTGTAAGCGTCAAGCTTATCTACTGTTGGATCAACGTCTGGCAATTGAGCGTGATAAACCTGACCATTGGATATAAAGATTTCTGATTTACGAAACACTAAAGCCCAACCAAGCAGAACAATAATGGTGATAAAAATATGATCGGGCGTGAAATAAACCAAGCCGGGAATAAATTGAGCGGATGGATTCAGATAAAAATCCAGCAACAAACGAAAAGATATGCTGACAAATAAAGTCAATATAACTAAAAACCAAAACCATCCCATTCGCTTTTTATTGCTAAATTGACTTAAACCAACCAACAAGGCGGGAGTCAAGACTAGCCAAACGCCATATTCTTGAAAAAGCCAAAGGATAGATTCCAATAACCCCCGATCTTCCGAATTGACGTAGCGCATATAATAAACACAATAGATTACAGAAATACAAAGAGCGATGAACCAACCCATTGCAGAAGCGATTAATGCTTTGCGTATCAGAGAAAACTGATTAAATCTTTCTAACTGAGTTGATAAATTTTTGTTCATTGCCTGGTATAACATGCCGTTATCAAATAAGAAAAATTACTTTCCTCTTCCTCACAAAAAAATCACAACCCCGCTTTCAAACTCTCAACAATAAACTGATCCAAATCGCCATCAAGCACTGCTTGGGTATTGGAGGTTTGTACACCGGTGCGTAAATCTTTCACACGTGAATCATCCAGCACATAAGAACGAATTTGGCTGCCCCAACCAATGTCGGACTTACTGTCTTCCATGGCTTGTTTTTCAGCATTGCGTTTTTGCATTTCGTGCTCGTACATTTTTGCACGCAACATTTTGTAGGCTTTATCGCGGTTGGCGTGTTGTGAGCGTTCGTTTTGACACTGCACAACTATGTTAGTTGGGATGTGAGTAATACGTACCGCCGAATCGGTTTTGTTAACGTGCTGACCACCGGCACCACTTGCACGATAAGTGTCGATACGCAAATCAGCAGGGTTAATATCGATTTCGATATTGTCATCAATTTCTGGAGAAACAAACACAGAACAAAAAGAGGTGTGACGACGATTGCCCGAATCAAACGGCGATTTACGCACTAAACGATGCACGCCGGTTTCAGTACGCAACCATCCAAACGCGTATTCGCCTTCAAAATAAATGGTCGCACTTTTAATACCGGCAACATCACCCGCAGAGACTTCTTCAAGCGTGACTTTAAAACCTTTGGCTTCGCCCCAGCGCAAATACATGCGCAATACCATTTCAGCCCAATCCTGGGCTTCGGTTCCACCTGACCCCGATTGAATATCGAGGTAGGCATTGTTGGGATCGGTTTCGCCCGAGAACATACGGCGAAATTCCAACACACCCAATTGTTTATCCAGGCGTCCCAATTCGGATTGCACATCAGACACCATGGATTCATCGTCTTCTTCCACCGCCATATCCAGCAGCTCGCGACTATCGGCAATTCCAGCGTCCAACTCATCAATGGTTTTAACAACGATTTCCAACGCAGATCTTTCACGACCCAAG
Organism: uncultured Cellvibrio sp.; assembly: GCA_965650675.1. Lineage (GTDB taxonomy): Bacteria > Pseudomonadota > Gammaproteobacteria > Pseudomonadales > Cellvibrionaceae > Cellvibrio. Next base: position 4,724 of record CBFGPN010000210.1, on the reverse strand, counting down.
GCTTGAGCTATTTCAGGCTTCTCCCAAACGCTGGGCTCTGCCAGCTCCAATTCAACTTCGGCTAGACGCTCTTTTTTGAGGTCGTAGTCAAAGATACCCCCGAAGGGTTTCAGTGCGGTCGGTTAAATCTTTGAGGGAATTGAGTAACGGATTGATTTCCATGATGTTTTTCAGCCAGAGTCTACGCCAATAAAAGAAGGCGCGCATTTTACATGAGACGGGGGTTTAGACCAAACCTACCGGCCTTTGGGTCTCATCGGTAAATTATTCCAAATTTACAATGCCAAACTAGGTTCAATGTTGAATATCAGGCATACTGCCAAGTAACCGATTACATTCAACCAATAATGAAATATCGGCTAACAATAACAAGATTAATAAACAATCAACTTTCGACAATAAATCCGGAGATACCATGAATTATTCAACTCGTTTGAGTATGGTCTTATGCCTCACTCTTTTGTTATCTGTTACCGCTTGCGGTGGCGGTGGTGGTGGCAACCCAGCAACATCATCTTTAGCCAATAGTTCGAGAACGACTTCTTCAGCGAGTAGTTCCAATCAAACCAGCAGCTCCGATCAAACCAGCTCGTCAAGTTCAATTTCATCCAGCTCAAGCTCCAGTATTTCAAGTTCCAGTGGATCCAGTTTGCCCAGCCACGCATCAAACGGTGTTATCTACTGTACTGCCGCAGGTGATGATGCAGATGGGGATGGCTGGGGTTGGGAAAATAATGCAAGTTGTATTGTCAGAAACTCCAATGTCGATCCGGATAAAGGTAATTTTCAGGGCTGTGTTATTGGCACTACCAGTTGGCGTTATTGCACAACGGATAACGGCAGTTGGGGCTATGAAAATGAAAGTATTTGCGTATCCAACAGTTTCTGTCCCGCCAATCGCACAGATTTCCAAACCGCTTTATCTGAAAATTTAATCGATCCTTCAGCAACAGCAATAACCGAAAAAGTTTATGACTATTTACGTTCTATTTGGGGCAGCAAAACCCTTTCAGGGCAAATGGATCTCACCTGGAAAGATTCTATAGATCAATACCAACGTGTTATCAACGACACCACAAAAGCTCCCGCTATTATGGGTTATGACTTCATGAACTATGGTATAACGGCCGATTGGGTTGAAGGCCTGGAGCAAACTGAAGAAGCGATTGAGCACTGGAATCGCGGTGGCTTGGTGACTTTCACCTGGCATTGGCGGGCAGGTAGTGAAAATGCGTTCTATAGCGATCAAACCAATTTTTCTATTCCTATAGCGAATGGGCAATTAAATACAACATCATCTGACTTCACCAAACTGCAAAATGATTTGGATATGATCGCGGGTGAATTGAAAAAATTACAAACTGCAGGCGTTCCCGTTTTATGGAGACCACTACACGAAGCTTCAGGCGGATGGTTCTGGTGGGGACGTGCGCGAACCGATGTACCCCCTGCCTATGCCCAAACATTGATGTGGCGATACATTCACGATCGACTAACCAATTATCATGGCTTACATAATTTAATCTGGGTATGGAACGGTCAAAGTGCTGCTTGGTACCCTGGCAATAATTATGTCGATATTGTCAGTACCGATATTTATGACAGCACTGATAATAAAACCTATAAATCACAAATCACCAGTTACAACACTGTCAAACAATATCCTTTGCAAAGTAAATTGGTTGCATTAAGTGAAAATAGTTACATTCCAGACCCCGATAAAATATCAACCGATGGTGCCTGGTGGCTATGGTTTATGGTTTGGAATGATGGAAATTTTAACGAGACAACACTTGAATCTGGCACTCACAAAGATAATTTCTGGAGTGGTGAGTACTACAATACCAACGCACATAAAACCAAAGTTTATAACCATGCGAATGTGATTACATTGGACGAACTACCGGATTTTGATTCCGAATAAACATTCAATAATTTGTAATAAAAAAGCTCGATTAAATCGAGCTTTTTTATTTTTTCAGATTCCCAACTTCATCGTGATTTTTTAACACGAAATATAGGCGACATGAGCCTGACAAACTAGTGAAAGTGTTTATAAATCAGCCTTACAAGGGGAAAGCCAATGCTCGTCCGATTTCTGTATTAGGCAAAATTCCAATGCACACAATTTGCGTAATGATATAAATAGGAACACTCCATTTAAATACCGGGTGAATGGATTTGAACATCACACGATCCATTATCATCGGAGTCAATAACAGAACATAGGTAGACAAGAGAGTTATCAGAGTACCGTCAATAGGAATAAAGGGTAAAAATGCAACGCGCGTTACTGAAGCCGAAATCATGCTCAATGATGCCATTAACATAAAACGTTTATGCACATGCAATTGTTTCCGAAATAAGAAACCCAACAGATAGAAAATCACAAAGCAGATCAGCGTGTGAAAAACGCCCCAGATTAAATTTGTCCGGGAACGCAAATACCAATCTTCCCAATTAGTGTCATAGCTTTCCATAATACCTATCAGCATCGATATTCCACTGATAAGCATAAGCACAAAAATAACCAGACTCATATAACCCAATTTTTTATGTATGGAAATATTTCCTGAAGCAACCAGATTAGTCTGCGCCACAAATAATATAAACCAACCTAAATACAAAATACCGTGCACAATAAATGAGGCTGGAACCAATTCGGGCGAATGATAAATTTTGGCATAATGTGGAAGTAGCGAAATAATAATAACAGCGAGCAATAGAATCGAAAATTTTCCATAAAGAGGATGACGCGAGAACTTCATGTCTTTTGTTGGCAAAATTACTTCAGATTGTAATTTATGTTTTTTATCCATCATATTATCCATTGTGTTTAATGAAGGATGAAAGTATCACTGCACAAAATCTGAAGTCATAACAAAACTGTAAAATACAATGAATGATTTTTTACACAAACAAAAACGGCGCCCTTAAGCGCCGTTTTTGTTTTGGTACTTTCACAGAGTGAACTACCATTGTTATCGATACAGCTAATTGCCAACTGATGAACTTGACGAAGAGCCGGAGGTACCGATAGTCACTGATTGAATAGTTGTGTGTGTGAACAAACTGGGGCCCTGAACATTCAACTTAATATCATAGGTACCGGAGGCTGCATAAGTATGCGATGCAATAAGCCCTGTAGCTGTGGTTCCGTCACCAAAGTCCCAGTTGAAGCGAATGTCATAACGTGAATTGCTTCCGTCAACCAACACACTATTACCTTCAATTTTATAAACAAACGAGGCAGCGGGCATCAAATCGTAAATAGCATTACAAATCCCACCTATAGTTGCCTGACGTGTATCTTTTAATTCGCCATCACTCACAGTCAGCGTCACCAATCGCGATTTATTGTTTGTTTCACCAACTGCACAATCATAAACACTGGCTATTGCATCACCTGCAAATGAGCCATCACCAAAATCCCATTCATAAGTTAAGGGAATATTTTCAAAATCAAACGATGAAGTGCCCCAGGCACGAATCGCTCTATATTCACGCGCACCTGTTAAGCGTGCAATCGGAGCCTTGTTTCCATCGACAGCTTGCACTGTGATTGATTGGGTTTTGGTGGTTGTGAGTTGCCCGTCTGTCACACTCAGAACAACTGAATAATCACCCGCTTCTTTATAGGTATGCCATACCTTTGGATACTTAATTATCTGCCCATCACCAAAATCAATTGTATGAGTCAATATATTGCCATCTGCATCGGTTGATGTACTCGAATCAACATAAACAGTTAAACCGTAATTCGTTACTGTTAACCCGGCTACAGGAGCAGATGTATTGGGCCCTGAAGAAACAGAGCTGGAACTTAAAAGACCTGCACTGGAAGATCTGGAGCTGGAAGAACTTGAGGAGGGAGGCACACTGGCAGGACTGCGATAACTACTGGACGATGATGAGGACGACCTGCTTGAAGAAGAACGGCTTCGGGAACTGCTCGATGAGGTTCGTTCGGAAGACATATTGCTCGAGAATGAGCTGGATTGTGAACTCACACGGCTTGATGAACTCCGGCCACAAATGGCCCCATTAATAACAGGCTTACTTGCTGGACTATTGGCAACACCCTTTTTGCCCATAACACCAAACTCCACAGACTGACCGACATGAATCCGTCCGTTCCAAGCAAGATTGGATGCATAAAAAGGATTACTACCGGCGAAATTGGCATTCCAACCGCCTGTTCGACTTGAACCATCTGTATAGGTCCAATTGACTGACCAGCCATTAACACTGCTGCGGGTATCGTTAGTAATACGCACCAATGCAACAAAACCGGTATTCCATTCGTTTTGAATTATATATTCACAACGCGCGTGGCTATTCGCAGATTGAAACATCAACAAACCTGTAATAGCAATTAATGCAAAATTAGACAATTTAGTAGAAATTTTCATTGTTCCTCCAAAGGTAAAAATGGGTTGCACAGTGTCCTAATCCGGCAACTGCATTCATACCGGCAACAGCGAGATGTTTTCAGATACACGGAGGATTTAAAATAGCAATGCGTCGCTTTTTATAAAAATAATGGCGCCGAAATATCACAAATATAAAATTGGATTTTGGTAATTGATGACTGCAAATCATTAATCAAAAAAAATTAAAAGCACACAACAATATCCAATCATGCAAACCAGTATTCCAAACATTACTCAGCTGATACAGATTAAAAAAACAAGCACGAGTGACAAACAAAAACGGCGCCCGCA
>CBFGPN010000209.1:0-6480 GCA_965650675.1 uncultured Cellvibrio sp. | reverse complement strand
TTGATATTCAATCTTGGGGCCGTAGAAAGCTCCCTCACCTGGCAATTCTTCCCACTCAAGACCAGCAGCACGCAAGGCATGACGCAGGCCTTCTTCAGCTTTATTCCAGGTTTCCAAACTACCCGCGTATTTTTCAGGGCGAAGCGACAACTTCACAGCTATATCAGTAAAACCAAAATCGTCATAAACCGATTTCAACATTTGGTTAAACGACGAAACTTCATTCACTACCTGATCTTCAGTACAGAAGATATGCGCATCGTCCTGTACAAATCCACGCACACGCATAATCCCATGCAATGCACCTGAAGCTTCATTGCGATGACAAGAACCGAATTCAGCCAAACGCAAAGGCAAATCTTTATGCGAACGTAAACCATGATTAAAAATCTGAATGTGCCCAGGGCAGTTCATCGGCTTGACCGCATATTCACGTTTTTCGGATTCAGTCGTGAACATGTTGTCGCGATAATTTTCCCAGTGGCCGGATTTTTCCCACAACACACGATCCATAATCAACGGCGTTTTAACTTCCTGATAACCCCATTCCTGCTGTTTGGCACGCATGTACTGTTCGATTTGTTGCCACAGCGTCCAACCTTTCGGGTGCCAAAACACCATGCCCGGCGCTTCATCTTGCAGATGGAATAAATCAAATTTTTTCGCGAGTTTGCGGTGATCACGTTTGGCCGCTTCTTCCAACAAATTCAAATAGGCTTTTAATTGTTTGGCATCGGCAAATGCAGTGCCATAGATGCGTTGCAGCTGTTTGTTATTGGAATCACCGCGCCAATAAGCACCGGATACACGCATCAATTTAAAATTCAAACAAAAGCGCATATTCGGCACGTGCGGGCCGCGACACATATCGACATATTCTTCGTGATGATACAAACCCGGCGTCGCGTCTTTCGGCACATCGCGATCCAAAATTTCCAGCTTGTAAGTTTCGCCACGTGCAGTGAAAACATCATAAGCTTCTTGCCAGCTCGCTTTCTTTTTCACTACGTTGTATTCAGTTTTGGCGAGCGACAACATACGTTCTTCCAAACGCGCAATGTCCTCGTCAGTTAATTTATGCTCCAGATCGACGTCATAATAAAAACCATTGTCGATGGTCGGGCCAATCGCCATTTTGACATCGGGAAATAATTGTTTGATTGCATGCCCCAACAAGTGAGCACAGGAGTGGCGAATAATCTCCAAACCATCTTCATCTTTAGGCGTGAATATGACGAGATCCGCATCTTCAGTAATCAAGTCACTGGCATCTACACGCTGGCCATTAACACGACCACCTAATGTGGCCTTGGCCAAACCGGCGCCAATAGATGCAGCGACATCATAAACAGAAACAGGATTTTCGAAAGGACGTTTGGAGCCGTCAGGAAGAGTAATAACAGGCATGATAAATCCTTGGTCAGTGGTGACCCCTACGAAAGGTCACGTGATAAATTGATAAAAAACACAAACTTGATTCCCGCACCTACGAATGTGCGGGCTGGCAAGTATAGGGAGTGAGATTAATCATGGCAACCTTGACGCGAAGATCAAGGATAACGAATAATCGTCGTTCTATAACACCACTATAAAGGATTGATATACCTCCAATGATTAGACAGCCGCTTAACTTCGCACTCTGTTATTGCTGCCAAAATAAAATTCTGGCCAGATTTTTTTTAATTATTTTTATAACCACAGGGTTTCCAAACATCGTCCAAGGTCAGGATAAGCAGCTTGAAACAATAGCATTGACACCGTACCATTTGTGGAAAAACAAACTGACACCAAGCTCTGGCAAGGTAAACTTTACGACTGCATTGAATCAAAATGGAAGGCTCACGCTGGTTTTTTCAAATCACAAAACAATATCTACAACTCATGATCTGATTAAAATCACCATATCAGATCAAGATTGCATTGGTGAGCATGAAGCTTCCATTTCATTCAGGGAAAACAAGAAAAATCTTATTACCCGATATTTCACAGAAAGAACGCCATGGAATCAAAACATAAATCTTTCAATAATATGGACTGAAGATAGATTATTCACTATCAAATTAAACGATCAACCAATCCCAATATCAATTCAAAAAAAACCAAAATATATATACTTGATAAGCAATCAACCGATTGAACTTAAAAACTTTGAATTAATTCAATAATAAAGAAGATCCACCATGAAAAAAATGAAAACTCTGTTGCTTATTTTATCTACCATAATTTCTGCCTCATCATTAGCAGACTTTAATCTGGGAATGGAATATTACAGCAAAAAAGATTACGCCAAAGCTTTCAAGGAATTTGATGAAGCGGCAAAAAACGGGGATTACGATGCCCAATTTAATGTAGGTGTTATGCATTTAAAGGGCGAGCACACTACTAAAAACATACCTATGGCCTACGCCTGGTTACGATTAGCCGCACAAGCCAAGGTTTATGAAGAAAAAGGAGTCTATAAAAAAATTTATTCGAAACTCAATGAATCCGAAAAAAAACTGGCTGATTCTTTATACGAAGAAATTGAGCGCGAATATAATGATCTGGCAGTTTTCAACAAACTCCAGCCCACATTAAATACTACTACCGAACTGAAAAAGCATAGAATCACCCGAACAGTAAGCCCCACATATCCAAAAAATGCTAAAGCTGATGTTGGCTGGGTAGATATTATTTTCAGTATAGACAAAGATGGCACCACAAGAGACCACATTGCATTCTTTGCTTCTGATAAAGCATTCGAAAAAAAAGCGTTGGAAGCAATAAGAGGATTTTTATTTGAACCCGCCGTGGTCAACAAAAAAAATGTTACAGTTAATGGCCTTCGATATCGATTCATCTTTATTACGTCGGGCGTTAAATATGACGAAAAAGCTATCAACGAAACACTTACCACATTGCGAACAAATGCTCAAAAAGGAGGCGCTTCTGATATATTTAACTATGCCTACTTTATCGAAGCTTTACCCTCGCTAACAAGAACTGTAAAAATAGAAGACAATCCAAATGATTGGTATATAACAGCTGCCAACAAAGGGAGCTCGTCGGCTTCTTTTTTCCTTGGAAAAAACTTGCTCAATGGCAATATGTGTGAAGTTGATGGAACCAAAAGTACAAACTGGTTAATTAAGGCATCGCAAAGTAATTTAAGCGAAGCTCAGTATTTATTGGCAATAGAATCATTCAGTGGCGCGAGGATTGAAAAAAATGAAGACAAGGGTCTCTATTGGCTAAAACGTTCTGCAGAAAGTAGCGATGTTGCCAAGCTTCGATTAGCCTGGATTCTTTCCACTCACAATGATAAAAACTACAGAGATAATAGTTTGGCTACCGAATATTTTAATAAAGTTTCGAAAAAACATACTGACCGTCAAACTTATTTCAGGACAGCCGCCACAATAGCAGCAAATAATAATGATTTTAAACAGGCTATAAAATGGCAGAAGAAAGCAATTGATGATGCGGAAGACTTGGAGTTACCACTTGATACAGTGAATGCACAATTAACCAGTTATCAAGCAGAAAAACCCTGGAATGAGGCGCCATAATGATAAAAATACGAAATCTGTTTATTGTTATATTTGTCGCGGGAATCGTGTTTGCAATGGGAAAGTTTTCTCTCAAACCTGTCGAAACAAGGTCTACCAACATGCATAACAACGAAGTTGTGCTCTACGCAACAGACTGGTGTGGCTACTGCAGAAAAGCGCGTGAGTTTTTCAAAGAAAACAATATTGCTTACACAGAATATGACACCGAAAAATCCGCCGAAGCCAAAAGCAACTATGACCAATTAAGCGGCAGGGGAATTCCGGTAGTAGTCATAAATGGGAAAATTATTGATGGATACAATCCAAGCGCGATGAAAAAATTATTGGGGATTTGACAAAATCGAACCGTATTTTGGTTCGATTTTGGTTCAGTTTAAATCTCTGCATTAACGTAAATTGGTAAATGGAATCTACTTTTTATTGAGCGCATCAAATATACGTTGCAGCTCAGGAGCAGGGGTATTATCAAATTCAGGAAGGCCCAATTCAGTTCTCTTCTTTTGCAAATCATTCAGGATTTCATCAGATCTGGAATCAATAATTTTTAATTGTTCTTCAGTTGGATGAAAACCTTTGCTCTCATAAAATGCATCTATATGCCTATATTTCGCGAATAAATCACCGCGCTTGGCAGATGCATTTAAATAAGCCAGCGCTTCTAGTGCATCACTATCCTTTTTGCTCGTAACATATTCAGAACCATATCCAGATGACAGCCACATTAAGGCCTTTGTAGAACCATAGGCAGCTGCAAGATTCCAAAGTTCTGCACCACGTTCAGAGTTACCCAAAATTACTTCATTAGTAGCTAATGTTTGAATAGCCTTAAGATCTCCCTGTTTAGCAAGTTCTTCAAGTGTGTTTTGGCTTAACCTTCCATATTCATCAAGATCGGCATTTGAAAAATTTCCACGTGTAGCATCCCAACTCTTCAAATTGGCTAAATCCTTTTCGTCTATCAATCCCCTTTGTACCTCTATATTCGGTTCAGATGATACGCTGATTTCAGAAGAGCTTGACGATTTATCTTTTTGCGTTGTAGCTAAGCCATCCTGGTGAGAAGGCTGTTTTACCGTAAGCTCCTGCTCACTATTATTCCCAGCATCTTTAAAAAAAGCGAAATAGCCAAGTACACTTAGAGACACTATTGAAATGATAAAGATTATTTTTTTCATCTAGACTGATCCTTTTTATCCAATAGAGGAGCAAAAAAATAAAACAATATCCAAGAAAACCATGAAAGAAACATGCAGGCAGATATCCACAAAAATTTTTCTTGTCGAGAAACTTTTTTCGACCAATAAATTTCGCATATTGGGACAAACCATATGCCAATTATAAGTATACTCATCGCTATAATATCAAATACATTAGACATATAATAACCTCACCAATTAAACTTTGCTCAACTCGAAGAATTTAATTGAGCAAAGTTCATATAAGAAAATAACTTACCTAAGATCAAAAGTTATTGTTGCAGTAATCATCTCCAAGCGTTTTATTTACACTACACACTTTTAAACGAGCGGCATTATCAGTAGTGGCAGCCAGATTACATTGTGCTAAAGCATTATCATTGAAAATCACAAAACTGCATGAATATACTTTATCGGATAAAACTTGCGCAGCATCAAGCTCACACAATAATGATGATGCATTAGAAGCTTGAAGGCACTTATTCTTCGCATCTTTCTGCTCCGCACAAAAAGGAGCTGAAGTAGGATAACCATTATCTTTACAGTATTTCTTCTTTGCTTCTGCTTCTGCTTTTTTAGCGGCAGATTCTGCAGCTTGTTTTGCTGCGTATGCTTCATTACTGTAAGTGGTTGAGTTTGTGGTCATTCCATTGTTGACAGTACTACCCGGCGGCCCAAAAGCACCTAAATTACCTGGGGTATAGTATTCAATACAAGTCCATTGGTTTGGACCCGTTGGATAACAAACTTGATTCCCAGAAAAAGCATTAAAAGACAGGGTGGCCAACAGCAACATAAATCCCAGTAGATATTTTTTCATTTATGAAAACTCCAGATTAAAACTATCCCAAAAAACGATTAATAGATTCCAGCACCAGCTTTCACAGCCCAGCAATAGAAATTTGAAGTGAAATACAACAAGAAAGGAATTTTGCGACAGGATATAGTCTGATCCCTGACTTACTTTCGGATAGGAAGACTACCCCCCCCCGATGACATTTGTCAATTATTATTTTTGGATTTTATATAACTGCGTGATGAAATTATAAAAAAAACTACGAACCAAGTTTCATTTAATTCTTGAGTTTTTATTTACCACACAAAATTCTACTCAAGGTATTCACCAACCGATTAATCTCTACCGGTTTTGTCAAATAATCAAAGAAATCCGAGTTTTTTCCTTTTTCAATGTCGTATGGCATGGCATTGGCGGAGAGGCCTATAACGGGAATGTCTTTGGTTGTTGGATCGTTTTTTAATACTTCCAATACTTGATAACCGTCCATGCCCGGTAAGTTGATATCGAGAATGATTACATCGAATTTTATACTTCGCGCTTTGTAGACTCCCAAAAATGCTTCTTCAGCAATATCCAGATCCAGCAATGGATATCGTAAAAAAATTTGTTGCATCAAACGAATATTACTGTGATTGTCTTCAATGTATAAAACGCGATGTTGCTGCTCCAGAATTAACTGATCCGGATATATTTCATCAAAACGGGGTAAAGTGACACTTTTATCTTTATTCCAGTCATCTGCCAGCGGTAAATCAATCCAGAAAGTTGAACCTACATTTTCCTGACTGATAAATCCCATGGTGCCTTCCATCATTTCCACTAATTGTTTGGTAATCACCAAACCGACACCTGAACCTTCGATAGTAGAATTTTCTGCACTGAGTCGGTTGAACGGTTGAAATACTTCTGACTGACGGGCAAGTGGAATTCCCTG
>CBFGPN010000208.1:0-6484 GCA_965650675.1 uncultured Cellvibrio sp. | reverse complement strand
AACAATATACAAAAAATATTGATTCAGGTTCCAATTCATTAAATTTGGAAGAAACGGCTTTGCAATCTGTCGTCAGTTTGATTCAACGTATGCAAGAGCTGGCAGTGTATGCAGGAAATACAGCGGTGTTAACAAGAAATGATTATCAGGCGCTGGCATCGGAAGTTGAAAGCCGCACTCAAGAATTATTGAATTTACAAAATACACGAAATGCGTCCGGGCAATATATTTTTTCCGGTTATCAAGGATCAACACAATCATTTATTGATATTGGCGGTGGTAATTATAAATATCAAGGCGATGATGGGCAGTTGCGTATTCAAGCATCCGCTACAGTGACTGTGGGCGTGAGTGATTCCGGTAAACGAATATTTGTTGATGTGCCCAGCGGTAACAACACGATTAATACATCCGCCAATCCAATTAATCGTTCACAACCTGCTGCTTTTATTTCGGCAGGTGATGTGATTGATCAGGATACTTTCGATCAATTTTATCCTGAAAGTATGCAGGTGACATTTAATGCTCTCAGTAATGTTGTTCCTCCTTCTCCGAATTACACCATCACTGAAAGATCAACGGGCAAAATTATTGTTGAAAATCAGGTTTATGTTGCGGGTGAAGATATAGAGGCAAACGGAGTGCGTTTTCAAATTTATGGATCGCCTTATCCAGGTACTGCACCGGTTCCCTCATTAGTGCCTGTGAATTTTTCAGCAACGGATTTTTCTGTCACCAATTCAGCGATTACTATCAGTGTTGGTGGCGTTACTGAAACACTGATGCTTGATCAAAACATTACCAGTGTTGCCGATATGATCACGGCGTTGGGTGGCGATGCGACTTACCCTAATGCGAATCCCATTTCATTAACAGCATCAGCGCAAGCCAACAAACAAAAATTGGATAATCTGGGTGTGAGTTTAAATGCAAACGGTTTTTCCAATTTGCGTGGTTTGCCTGTGAGCATCAGTAATGGCACAGCAGCAACTGATTCGCTTTTGGGTTTTAACACACAAGCAGGTGGTACAGCGGCGGCAGTCCGTTTGGTGAACACAGCCGCATTTGATTTTTCGTTACCAGCACAAAGTCGCACACTGGAAATTTCGGTAGGCAATAACACACAAACCTTGACCATCAATCAAAACGTTACTGACATGGCCAGTCTGGTTTCAGCCTTGACCGCCGGTGCCAATGGCACAGCCCTGGCTGCAATGGGTTTGGTTGTGAGCAGCAGTGGCATTATTTCTTCTGCAACCAATCAGGCTATCAGTATCAGTTCAGGATCAGTTGAATTAACCAATGTAATGGGTATTGAAACCCGTGGTAATGGTACTCAATCTGCGCAAGGAAATTTGGCAGTCCCCGGTGATAGTTTTTTTGTGGATTCAACCAACAAACAAAGCATTCTGACAACTTTGTCACGTTTCAGTCAGGCAATGAGGGTTGTTGAAAATTCTCCGGAAAGCAAAGCTGAATTAACAGCCGTTCTGAACAATGTATTGAACAATCTCGACAATTCCATTTCCACAATTGCTTCTGTTCAAGGTGACGTAGGTGCACGATTAAATACACTGGATGCATCGAGAGATTTGAATTTGGACATAGAGGTTTACAGTAAAAAAGTATTAAGCGATATTGAATCTTTGGACTATGCTGAAGCCTCAACGCGACTGTCTATACAGTCATTAGTGTTAAGTGCAACACAACAGAGTTTCGTTAAAATTAGCCAGTTAAGTCTATTTAGTTATTTGTGAAAAAAGCTGGAGACATTAACCGGTGAATCCGCTAAATTGGCGATTACGAAATTTTGGCGTTGTAATTCACATCGAAAATACGTCATGGAGTCTTTTGTATGAATACCTCTCTGCTTGCACCTATTAATTCTCTGGTTGAACAATCCCAACATTTGCTCAATCTCGCACGTGCCCAGGACTGGCAGGCGTTTGAAGTTTTATTGCTACAGCGCCAGGCATCGATGAATGTGCTGATTGATGCTGATTATTTACAATCAGTTACCAAAGCCGGTATGGAAAACGAAGTGAAGCATATGGTGATGGACATCAAAAAAATTAACCAACAATTAACCGAGTTAGCCAGTCGTCGGCAAGATGAAATTGCGTCAGAGATTCGTCAATTAAATCGTGCTGACAAAGCGATGGATGCATACGGCCAATAATTTGGCGAAAATATTTTTTGTTATAACCAAATCCTTATATTTTAATTTTTAATGCGTTAAATTGATTTAATCCCTCCATAAAAACTTTCTAAAGCTCCTGCAAATTCTGACGATAACCTAGTCAGAAGATCTGAAATCAGTCTCAGCCTCTTCCCTAAACGACTGTTGCGCCAAGCGCAATTTGATTTCACAGCAGGAGAAACATCATGGCTTTAGTAATTAACACAAACGTGGCTTCATTAAACGCGCAACGTCAATTGAACGGTTCAGGTATGGCTCTTGATCGTGCCACTGAACGTTTGTCATCAGGTCAACGCGTAAACTCAGCAAAAGACGACGCAGCAGGTCTTGCGATTTCGAATCGAATGACTTCACAGGTTCGTGGTCTTGATCAAGCAGTGCGAAATGCCAACGACGGTGTGTCGCTGATTCAAACCGCTGAAGGTGCATTGCAAGAATCAACCAACATTCTGCAACGTATGCGTGAACTGGCGGTGCAATCATCAAACGGAATTTATACTGATGCAGACCGTAATACCCTGAACGCAGAAACCAAACAATTGAAAGCTGAACTTGAGCGTATTGCCAGTTCAACATCATTTAACGGTAAAAATTTGTTGGATGGTTCATTGGGTACCACAAAATTACAAGTGGGTGCTTTCAGTGGCCAAACGATGGATTTAACGGTAGGTAATTTTAAAACCGGTTCTATGGGTGGCAGTGCAGCCGATATAGTTGGCGCCGCAACAACCGGTGGTTTGGCGTCCTTGACTGCAATGGTTGCAGATACCTGGATAATCAATGATGTTGCAATTCGCAGTGTCGCGGATGCTGATGCAGGTACACGTCTTGAGCAAAAATTAAGTTCTATCAATGCCGACCTTGCAGGTAAAGGAGCTGAAGTTTCAACATTGGTTGAAGCCAAAGCAACGACTACAGGTAGTGGTGTATTGATAACCGGTACCAGCCAGTTAACTATCGCCGTTTTGAAGGCGGATAACACCACTCAAACCACTATTATCACTGGCACATCCAGCCTTAATGAGTTAGTGGACAGAATCAATTCTGAATCAGGTGTGCAGGCAAAAATTAATGAATACGGGCGTTTGGTTCTGAGTGCAGAGAATGCCGTATCTATCACTACAACCGATACGTCAACTGGCCCAGCCGATGGCGCAACAGGTATCACTGACGGCACCTTCAATATGAGACTGGTGTTCACCGATACCAGTGCCGAACAAAATGGTGTGAAAATCGAGCGTGGTGGTTCAGGTTCGGCAGCTTTGGAAGCAGCACTGGGTATTAACGTTGCGGATGACAACAAAAATATTCAAGGTGCTACGGTTGGTGGTGCTGCAGCTACAACTCTTAAGGGTGATTTGATAATCAATGGAGTGGAAATCAATTCCATTACTTTGGTGGCAACAGCTGCAACAAACGCCACTGAAATTATTGAGAAATTGAATGAGCAGTCGGCTCAGACAGGTGTTGTGGCTTTCGCCGGTACAGAAACTTCCGGTATCGCTTTACGTTCCGTTTCAGGTGAAGAAATTTCAATTAAATACGGTGCTAACGCAACAGCTGCAACCGTGTTGGCTCAGTTTGGTTTGAAAGAGCGTAATGCTTCTGAAGGTCAGGGTTCGGTAGCTAGTGTTGATATTTCTACTCTCGCGGGCGCACAAAAAGCGATTGGTATTATCGACAAAGCGATTGACCAGGTGAGTAGCCAACGTGCGGATCTTGGTGCGATTAACAACCGTCTTGATTTTACTGTCGCTAACTTGTCCAACATTTCTGAGAAAACGACAGCAGCCCGTTCACGTATTATCGATGCTGACTTTGCTACAGAGACAGCCAACTTGAGCCGTTCACAAGTGTTACAACAAGCATCCACTGCAATGTTGGCGCAAGCGAATGCCAGAGCTCAAAACGTTCTCTCCTTGTTAAGATAAGCGAGACGAGCAACACCCGCCAGGTATTCATCTGGCGGGCGTTTAGCAAGAGGGCTTTATTATGAATGGGATTACCAAACCAGCACCAACACCAGCACCGATTCAGGTTAAACCTGTATCGGTTGTTGTGTCGTCGGTGGCTGTTGATAAGGGTCAAAAAACCGGCAATCAGTTGCCTGCGGCAACAGAAGCGGCAGCAATTCACAGTGCCAGCGTCAAAGATTTGCAGGCAGTTCAGGAAAAAGTTCAAGCGGCAGTTGCGCAAATGAATGAATTTATTCAATCAACCCAACGCGATTTGCACTTTTCTTACGATGCTGAATCAGGCAACACCATTGTCAAAGTTATTGACCGAAGTACCCAGGAAGTGATTCGCCAAATTCCGGATCAGATCTTCCTGAAGTTGGCGGAAACTCTGGAATCGCAGGCGCCTTTAAGTTTGTTTAATACCAAGGTTTAATGCTTGTAAATCAGTGAGTTAGTTCTGCGTTTACCCGATCTTTTTGATGTGATTTTAATGATGTTCCAGTAAAAGGCGAATGATGAAAAATCATTCGCCTTTTTTTATTTTCATTATCATTTTTTTGATTAATTTTATTGAATTTCATATCCAACAATTTTTCATTTGGATGAAAGTGTTGATGACTCTATAAGCACGCTAAAAAAATTTGGCACAGCTTGTGCAAAAGTGGCTTCAGGCAATCCCGTATCGAAACCCTGTCGAAAAAGTGACATTTCGTACAAGTCTTGCCGAAGGGGTTCAGTTGTTTGAATCCTTAATTTTGACTTGCCACAGAATGCAACTGTGAACAGGAACAGCCCTTAGGAGATCATCATGCCATTAGTCATTAACACCAACGTGGCCGCTATAAATTCTCAACGTCAGCTGATGAATTCTGGTGGCGCATTAGATAAAGCGATGGAGCGTTTGTCATCAGGACAACGCATCAACTCCGCAAAAGACGACGCAGCGGGTCTGGCGATTTCAAACCGCATGACGTCACAAATTCGTGGATTGGATCAAGCAATTCGAAATGCCAACGATGGTATTTCGATGATTCAAACCGCAGAAGGCGCGATGCAGGAAGTGACCAACATTCTGCAACGTATGCGTGAATTATCCATTCAATCTGCTAACGGAATTTATTCTGATGCAGACAGAGCAACATTAAACGCAGAAACACAACAACTGAAACTGGAGTTGGATCGCATTGCGGACACCACCTCGTTTAACGGACAAATTTTATTGGATGGCAGCATTGGTAAAACCAATTTGCAGGTTGGTAGTGAAGCCAATCAAACCATTGAAATCAGCGTGGGTTCATTCAACACCTCTTCACTCGGTGGGCTTTCTGGCGATACAGTCGGTGAAGCAACTACAGGTCTTGCTGCATTAAATTTACTGACAGCAGGCGATCTGATAATTAACGACACCAGTATTGACGCATTAACCACAGGCACAACATTAAATAATACCCTGGCATTACTGAATGCAAGTTTGGACGGTAAGGGCGCTGTAGCATCGGCGATGGTTGAAGTCAGTGGTACTAATACGGGTAGCGGTGTGTTGGTTGCAGGTACCAGTAACCTGACGTTAACGGTTGTTGATGGCGATGGCTTGACTCAATCTTATGTATTAACAGGCACCAATAGTTTGAAAGAGTTGGTTGCAAAAATTAACGATGAAACCAGTATAGAAGCGAGCATCAGTGATAGCGGCAGAATGATTTTGAATCGGGATGGCGCTTTGTCTATTACCGTTGCAGATAGTTCTACGAATAATGAAGCTTCTGGTTTGGTGGATGGCGCAGTGAATTTCTCGCTTGTGTTTACTGACACCAGCGCCGATAAACGCGGCGTTAAAATTGAACAAGGTACTATAAGTGCTGCAGAAATTCTTGCATTGGGAATCGATATGCAAGATGACAATGGAAATTTGCAAGGCGCAACAGTGGGTGCAGCAGCCAGTGTGTTGAATAAAGGCGACCTGATTATTAATGGTGTCGAAATTGAAGCGATCACTTTACCGGGTGCTACAGCTGCCGCTAACTTGACGGAGTTGATTAATCGAATTAATGAACAATCAGCAGATACCGGTGTAGTTGCGTTTGCGGGAATTGGTACCAGTAATTTGGCATTTCGTTCGGTAACAGGTGAAGAGATTTCTATTGAATATGGCACCGCTGCTACAGCAGCAACTGTTGCTACGCAAACGGGTTTGCAGGAACGTAATGCATCGGAAGGCGGTGGCTCGGTAACCAGTATTGATATTTCTACCGCTGAGGGCGCACAAAAGTCTATCGCGATTTTAGATAGAGCAATCAATCAAGTGAATGATACGCGCGCAGGTTTG
>CBFGPN010000207.1:0-6607 GCA_965650675.1 uncultured Cellvibrio sp. | reverse complement strand
TGGTGTACAAGGGGCTTATCATTATTTTCAATCCAGCCACAGCCGCTGGTATCTTGGATTCCAATATCATCAAGGTCATGAGCTGGCGCAATTTGAAGAGCTAACTCTTGGAGATTTAACCGGCATGCGGGGTTATGCCGCTGATTTCCAACGTGGTGACAAACGCTATTCGGTAACGATTGAGCGTCGATATTTCACCGATATTCATATTTTTAATTTGGCCCGTTTGGGGGCTGTCCTTTTTTATGACACAGGCAAAGCCTGGGGCGTAGACCAATATGGTAAAAGCAAGTTATTAAGTAATGTTGGATTTGGTTTACGTTTTGCTCCCACAAAAGTGCGCGTCGGAAATATAGTGCATGTTGATTTCGCCGTGCCCACCTCTGCCAAAACCGGTACTGATGATTATCAGCTGAGTATTGGTGCCTTCCAAAAATTCTAAACTGACTTGACATGCTATTATTTGCGATTAACTGCAAAGTTTTTTTTAGCTGCGTGATTATCTCTGCCATAAGCTGGAAAATAGACACCAGTAATTTTTTTGATTAAATGAGTGTTCAATATGAGAATTCTGCATACTATGCTGCGCGTTGGCAATCTTGCAAAATCTATCGATTTTTATACCAAGGTATTGGGTATGAAATTATTGCGCCAACAGGATTATCCCGAAGGTGAATTTACTCTGGCATTTATTGGTTATGGCGATGAATCCAATCACACAGTGATCGAGTTGACCTACAACTACGGCGTGACATCTTATGACTTGGGTAAAGGTTATGGTCACATTGCTATTGGTTGTGATGATGTTTACGCAACCTGCGATAAAATTCGCGCGGCTGGCGGTAAAATTGTACGCGAACCCGGCCCTATGAAACATGGCACTACTATTCTTGCATTTGTTGAAGATCCTGACGGTTATAAAATTGAATTGTTGGGTGTTAAATAAAATATTTATTGTCGCAGGTTGGAAGAGCGCAGCGACTTCCGACGAGTTTTTTTTGATTTGGAATTACATTGTTGGAAGTCGCTGCGCTCTTCCAACCTGCGGAGATAGCTTTTGAAAGAGTTAGATGAATTGCATTTTGATAATCGCTTTCTGCGGGATTTGCCCGCCGATCCGGTTGAGCAAAATTATCCGCGACAAGTATTTCAATCGCTATATTCTCGTGTTAAACCCAAAATGTTTGCCAATCCCGAATTAATCGCGGCCGCTGACGACGTAGCTGAATTGCTGGATTTATCACCCGCTGAATTTCAACAACCGGAATTTGCAAAAGTTTTTTCAGGTAGTCAGTTATTGCCTGGTATGGATACATACGCAACTTGTTACGGCGGTCATCAATTTGGTAATTGGGCAGGGCAGTTAGGCGACGGTCGTGCAATTAATTTGGGCGAAGTGAAAAATACGCTTGGAGATTATTGGACATTACAATTAAAAGGCGCTGGCCCTACACCTTATTCTCGCACAGCTGATGGTTTTGCTGTGTTGCGCTCATCAGTTCGTGAATTTTTGTGCAGTGAAGCTATGTTTCATTTGGGGGTGCCGACAACTCGTGCGTTGAGTTTGGTTCTAACCGGTGAGCAAGTCAGACGTGATATGTTTTATGATGGCAACCCGAAAATGGAGCCGGGAGCTGTCGTCTGTCGTGTTGCGCCCGGTTTTACTCGCTTTGGGCATTTTGAAATTTTGTCTGCACGACAAGATCTGCAATTACTAAAACAATTTACCGATACCACCATTGGTTATCACTTTACGCATTTGTTATCCAATAAAAATCAGAAAATTGATCAAGATATTTATCTGCAATTTTTTACCGAGGTGTGTAAAACAACTGCAATCATGATTGCCCACTGGATGCGAGTAGGTTTTGTTCACGGAGTGATGAATACAGACAATATGTCAATTTTGGGTTTGACTATTGATTATGGTCCTTATGGATGGTTGGAAAATGTTGATCCGGACTGGACACCTAATACAACCGATGCACAGGCCAAGCGTTATCGTTTCGCCAATCAACCACAAGTTGCACTCTGGAATTTGGCACAACTGGCGAATTCACTTTATCCTCTCATTCCTGATGTGAATTTATTACAGTCCGCGTTGGAAGAATATCGTAAAACTTACACTCTACTCAGTCATCAACATCAAGCACAGAAAATAGGTTTTACGGATGGTGTCGGTAATTTGGATAATTTCTTTTCGCGCTTAAATCAGTTACTGCGAAAATCTGATGCCGATATGACAATTTTTTATCGTTTGTTAGCCAATTATTCAATACATGATTTGCTGTCAGAAGAAAACGAAGTTAAGTTGTCAATTATAGAAAATTCTTTTTACCAATCACTGGGTGCTGAACAACAAGGTGATTGGTTGAATTGGCTAAAGGAGTACGGCCGGTTATTACAAGCCGATTATGTGCTTCATGGTGTTACTGATAAAAATCGCCAGCAAAAAATGAATGCGATTAATCCAAAATATGTGTTACGCAATTACATGGCACAGGTTGCTATAGATAAGGCAACCGATGGTGATTACAGCGAAATTTATCGCTTGATGAAATTACTGCAAAAACCTTACGATGAACAACCGGAGTTTCAGCAGTATTTTGCAAAACGTCCGGACTGGGCAAAACATAAAGCAGGTTGTTCTATGTTATCTTGTAGCTCTTGATAGGTGTTTTCGGAAATATTTTCTTCCTGTTCACTTTGTGTTTTGCAGTGGCCTAGGGTGCAGTATTTTATTGAGGCAGTAAGTTGCCACAAACCAAAAGAAAACCAATGTCACTATTAGTAGAATACTGATAAATGCAAAAATATCAGGCGCTTTCATCAGTGTGGTCATCAATGAATCCTGATAATAAAAAAACCATTGATGGCCTGCAGGAAAAACTTGCACATGCAGCCAATAAAAAACATCTTTTGCGCCAATCAGTAAAATAATCAATGTGCTGATTCCGATACCCAGTAAAAATACAGAAATAACGTTTTTTATTGCTGGAGGTTTTGGTCTTTTGATGTAGATCAGAATTAAACCACTTAGCCAAATAATGAAACAGATAGTTCCTATCAGATAAAACTGGCTTATCAGGTTGGCAACATCCTGTAAGTGAATGATTTCCCTGTCATGCATTAATAAAGTATTTTCGCCGTTGTTCATTTGATAGCGAATGTCTGCCAATCCTCTGCCTTGATTTTGTACAGATTCGCAGATTTCACCAAACAATCGCCAGTGTTCTTCTTTGGAAGTGAATTCAAAATCTTTTTTGTGGTGGTTAATTGGAGCATATTTGGCAATGTGCTGACCAAGATCCAGTAATTGGTAGCCTAGCGGATAGGCAAAATGAACTTGTGCCATCAAGTGCCAACTGATTAATGCCAGACTAATCAGTTGGCTAATAAAAAATAGGGGCCAGAAAATCAGGTTGTAAATGCATTTCATTTTTGTGTAATTCTTGATTGTTTGATTTTATGCAAAAATATCATGCACTGGATGATTATGAAAGCTGTCTGGTCAAGCCGCTTCAGTGTGAGAGCGGTCAAGCCACTCGCGAGCTTTGCGGCTCGTTTGTAGCTTTTCCGCTTTACGTTTAGCCTTTTCAGTTTTTTCATGTACGCCACCCTTACGCATAATCGGGTGGAATGCATGTCCGTTTCGGCTTGGTTTTTTACCGGGCATATATTTTCTCCTGTTAAACATTTAATAAATACCATTGTGGATCTTTAATTTTCCGCAATCTATTTTTTGCCTTTTTATCGCTACTAATAAAAGAAGGCGCTTCCTGAGTTAGAGCAAAACAGAATTTTTCAGGGAGATCGGTGTACAGTGAACGAGGCGGTTTGGTGTAACTGATCCCCTTCATACTGTTGCCTGTATCAAAGCTGTTGTAAAAAATTCTGTTCAGGCCAAGCTCTTTATGAATAAACCAGAGCGTGGCGGCCATCATAGCTTCTGTCCATATTTTCTTTTGTGTCGATAAAATCGCATCGCAATATTGCACCATCTGCTGACGATGTATTTTGGTGTTCATCCACTCAAAATATTTTTCATCACCGGTTCTGGATCTTATTGCAAAGCCTTTCACCCAATCCAGTTCACGAATCAAATCGGATTGTATTTCTTCAATCAGAACCTGACCCGAGTTCATGTCAAGGTCCAACCTTGCCCAAGCTAAAGTTGCGGAACGTTTGCGACTTTGAGGGTGGTTACTGGATGTGATTTTATTCATTGCACATCCTGCCAATGCTTTAAATCGAGCGTCCAGTGACTCGGGTAAATTCAGTTGCAAAACCAAATTGCATCCAGGTCTGGAAGTTTGGTTCCAGCTGTAGTTTTTAACGCAACCCCATTTTCCCAAAGTCAGCACGTAGTTGTTGATGTCTTTAGCACAGGCATTTTCCAGTTGCCATTGATTCAACACATCTGTGCCACAACGTCCCAACAACGTTTTTATTGAAGGTTTTTCCAATAATTGTTTGCAGGAACTTTTTTTTAACTGACTCAGGGTTTTAAAACCTGAGTTGTTAATCAATCGTTGCAACAAATAAATCGCATACTGATCTTTGGTATAGCGAAACAAGGTTCTACTTGTTGGTAAACAGTCCATAATCTCGTTTGCTAACTCCAACTCCATATCGTCCTCCTTACCCCTTGATGCACAAAACTTGTTTCAGTGTATGAACAATTTCAACCAGGTCCGATTGATTGGTCATGACGTCATCAATGTCTTTGTAGGCTGCGGGTATTTCGTCAATCACATTTTTGTCTTTGCGACATTCAACACCTTTGGTTTGTGCGATTAAATCATCACGACTAAAGGCGTGACGTGCCGCCGTGCGACTCATTTTTCTGCCAGCTCCATGTGAGCAGGAGCAAAACGAATCTGCATTTCCTTTACCTTTTACTATGTAAGACTTCGCGCCCATGCTTCCGGGAATAATGCCGAGTTCACCTTCGCGTGCGCTAATGGCACCTTTGCGAGTGACTATCACATCTTCACCAAAATGATGTTCGCGGCTCACATAGTTGTGGTGGCAATTAATGGCGTGACGATCGCTTCGAAAAGGTGGCAAGAAGGGTGCGATTGCACGCAAGATTAATCCCATCATTTCGTCGCGATTCATTCGCGCATATTCCTGTGTCCAATTCACAGCGGTAACATAATCAATAAAGTGTTCGCTACCTTCCGTAAAATACGCCAGGTCTTTATCGGGCAAATGGTGAATATGTTTTTCCATATCGCGCTTTGCCAATTTGATAAAGTAATTGCCAATTGCATTGCCGATCCCACGACTACCGGAATGCAACATTACCCATACATCTTTGCTCTCATCCACACAGATTTCGATAAAGTGGTTGCCGCTACCCAGAGTCCCCAGTTGTTTGGTCCAAAGAGTTTCCGGTTGTTTCAACATCTTCATTACTGCAGGATGTTTTTCAAATAACCAATCAACACCATGCGCCAATTTTTTACAGCTACTGGTACGAACGTTAATGGTTTTGTGTGCGGCCAGACCAACAGGCACAGCACGTTCAATTGCGCTGCGCATGGCAGCTAAATTGTCCGGCAGCTGTGACGATTTAATCGACAAGCGCACCGCACTCATACCACAACCAATATCCACTCCAACCGCTGCTGGAATAATCGCGTTCAATGTTGGGATCACTGAACCGACTGTTGCACCAATGCCTGCGTGAACATCCGGCATGGCAGCAATGTGTGAATGAATAATCGGTAACTGCGCAATTTGTTTCAATTGCGTTAATGCCTGGTTTTCAATATCGCTGGTATAAATTTTTACCGGCTTCAAACCATTCATGGCATTTTTGTTTAATTTAATTTTTACAGGCATAAAAAGTCCTAATGCAAATAAAATCGCATGAAATTAAATAAACCTTCCAAATAGAAAACTGAATGAACAGAAAAGAAAAAACCCTGATCAGTTTTCCCGATCAGGGTTTTGTATGCCTGACTCGGAAGGTGTTGTTAAACCTTCCAAGTCTGAGTCCCGGAAGGTGTTAGAAGTTTGGGTAAACCTGATAACGCATTGTGAGACTCCTCTGTTAGTGCAAACGAACTTGCGGTGAATAAAACGCTTGGGTCGAAATTGGGGCGCGATAATACGCTCAAAAAATTCACTGTCAATCAATTTTTAAAATAACTCAACTATTTTAAAAATAAATTCAATTCAGGGTTTCCAAAATTGAATGTCAGGAAGAAGTCTTTGCATGAATCAAAATTTATTGTCATTTCCAGCTGTTAAAAAGTTTCAACGAAATCAAATGTTGGATCAAATCGGATTGGTGGAGTATCTCAGGAAATATTTCTCTGGATTTTGGCAACCTAAAGTATTGAGTATGTATTAGAGGTTCTCGTCAGGTGCGTTTTGGTTGCTGGTGATGTCAGTCAATATGCTCAATCAATCTGCTTGGTATCTTGTTTGGGGTTGCTGGTTTGGAGTTGGTTTAAGGGTAAATTGATAGCGCTGTCCTGAGAAAGTCTGCGGCAAGAAGCAATATGCAGCAGGAGAGCCATCCGCAGAGCGGTTGAAAACAGCGACTTTGAAGGCCTTTTCATGGGTAAAAACTACCCAAAGCAAGAAGCAATTC
>CBFGPN010000206.1:0-6662 GCA_965650675.1 uncultured Cellvibrio sp. | reverse complement strand
ATAATTAAATGCTGAACTTTTTATGAACACAAAAACGTATTTTCTACAGGAATGAAATTGATCACAAACCAAAAATTCATTACTGCCCAAGCTTCATGTTAAGCTTCGCTTCAGTTTCGTTAGCACGAGTGAATTTTATGCATATCCATATTCTCGGTATTTGCGGCACATTTATGGGCAGCCTGGCACAGTTAGCCAAAGCATTGGGTCATAAAGTCACCGGCAGTGATGCCAATGTTTATCCACCTATGAGTACACAACTTGAGCAAACGGGAATTGAATTGATTCAGGGATTTGATCCCATTCATTTAAAACCTGCACCCGATCTGGTGATTATTGGCAATGCCATGAGCCGCGGCAATCCATCTGTTGAATATGTATTGAATCAAGGTATTGCTTATACATCTGGCCCACAGTGGTTACACGATTTTGTATTGCCTAATAAATGGGTACTAGCCGTTGCGGGTACTCATGGCAAAACTACCACCTCATCCATGCTGGCCTGGATTCTGGAATATGCGGGCATGAAACCCGGATTTTTAATTGGTGGCGTGACTAAAAATTTTCCAACTTCTGCGCGTTTGGGTGAGTCTGATTTTTTTGTTGTTGAAGCGGATGAATATGACAGCGCATTTTTTGACAAGCGATCCAAATTTGTTCACTACAATGCACGCACCGTGATTTTAAACAATCTCGAATTTGATCACGCCGATATTTTTTCTGATCTCGCTGCCATACAAACACAATTCCATCATTTGATTCGTACAGTTCCCGGTAACGGTTTAATTATTTCGCCCGCTGAAGACGCGGCTTTAAATGAGGTTTTGAAAAAAGGCTGTTGGACAACCCAAACAAAATTCTCACTGGAAGCTACTGATTGCGAATGGCATGCTGAATTAAAGTCAGAAGATGGATCTGCTTTTTCTATTTTTCATAACCAACAAAAAATAGCTGAGGTTAACTGGCAACAAACCGGTTTACACAATGTCAATAATGCACTGGCTGCATTAATCGCTGCGCGTAATGTAGGTGTTGATCCGATTACATCTGCAAAAGCACTGGAAAATTTTGCCGGTGTAAAACGTCGTATGGAATGTTTGGCGGATATCGATTCGGTAAAAGTCTACGACGACTTCGCACATCATCCGACAGCAATCAAAACCACACTCGCTGGATTACGCGCAAAAGTCGGCACAGAAAAAATTATTGCTATTATCGAACCCCGTTCCAATACAATGCGTATGGGTGTGCATAAAGATGCTTTGGGGAAAAGTACGGTAGATGCCGACATGGTACTTTGGTATCAACCTGCCAATGTTGATTGGGCAATGGATGATGTTGTGAATAAAAGCCCGGTACCCGCAAAATTATTACGCGACCTGGATGGGCTGGTAAAAACTGCTGTTGCGCTGAAAGAAAAAAATACGCATTTTGTAATTATGAGTAATGGCGGGTTTGGTGGTGTGCATCAAAAATTAATTGATGCGTTGAAATAATTTTTGTAGGCCGTAGGTTGGAAGAGCGCAGCGACTTCCGACAAGTTATCCTGGTTCATAATAAAATGGCGGAAGTCGCTGCGCTCTTCCAACCTACGCAAAACCATTTTTCGTCAAAAATTCCAGAGTAATCCCACTGGATGACTCAGCCGCTTTTTCGCCGAGCATCAACCGCTCGAGATAACGAGCTAACACATCGACTTCGAGATTAACCCGCGTTCCTATCTGATAAGAATCCATAATCGTCCATTGCAAAGTATGCGGAACAATATTCAATTCAAATTCAGCACCGTCGATTTTATTCACTGTGAGACTGGTCCCATCAATAGTGATGGAGCCTTTATGTGCAATATATTTTGCGAGTTCTTTCGGCGCACGAATACGGAAACGTTCGGAACGCGCATCTGGATAACGTGCAACCACTTCACCCACGCCATCAACATGACCACTCACAATATGCCCGCCTAAACGTGTTTGTGGTGTGAGTGCTTTTTCGAGATTAACGGGCTGGCCTATTTTCCAGGAAGGCAAGGTAGTGTTATCGAGTGTTTCTCGTGATACATCTGCCCAATAACCATCACCGGGCAATTCCACTACCGTTAAACACACACCACTGGTTGCAATTGAATCGCCTAATTTCACATCGGATAAATTCAAATTGCCAGTGTGAATACGCAAACGCAAATCACCATTTTTTGGTTGAAGTGAAACGACTTTTCCGACTGCTTCTATGATGCCTGTGAACATATTTTTCTCAAAAATAGAAATAATTTTTGCCTTTGCCCTCACCCTAGCCCTCTCCCGGAGGGAGAGGGAATAGTTCCCCACTTTGAAAAAGGGGGGTTAGGGGGGATTTAAAATCTTAAAAATTGCAACCATCTTAAATCCCTCCCCCGCCTCCCTTTTTCAAAGGGAGGAGCCAATCCCCTCTCCCTCCGGGAGAGGGCTAGGGTGAGGGCTTCGCCACAATCCGCCAATCCTTCCCCACTGCTCTCACATCCACAATCTGCAAATCCACTGCAGAATTTAATTCCTGCAAAGGCAATTCAAATAATGGTCGTGCCAAATTTCCCATTAATTTGGGAGCCATGTAAATAATCAACTCATCAATTAATCCCGCTGACAAAAAACTGCCGGCGAGTGTTGCACCGGATTCAATTAATACATCATTGATTTGTTTTTCAGCCAACAAACGAATTAATTTTTGCAGATCAATTTTTTGTTCTGCATTGGGCAATGCAATAACCTCAACCCAATCAGGATATTGTTTTATCGATTGATCCAAGGCATGCACCAATAAAATCGGCGACGGAGTCTGAAAAAATTTTGCGTCGGGCATGGTGCGCTGACGTGAATCCAACAGCACTCGCAAAGGTGGTAGCGCAATTATATCCTGTGCATTTTCAAGATGTAATTCCGATTCACGCAAAGTCAAACTTGCGTTATCCGAAATCACTGTATCAGCGCCGGAAATAATAGCACCGCTTTGTGCACGCAAGCGCTGCACATCTGAACGCGCGGCAGCGCTGGTGATCCATTGGCTTTTTCCATCGGCCATTGCAGTTCGACCATCCAAACTCATTGCTAACTTACAACGCACATAGGGTAATTTTTTTTCCATGCGTTTGATAAAACCGGAGTTTAATTCGCGTGCTGAAGATTCCAGCACAGGGCCTGTTACCTCAACGCCTGCATCACGTAAAATTTTTAAACCGCGTCCGGCCACAAGAGGATTGGGATCTTGCATGGCATACACCACACGTGCAATTCCCGCCGTAATTAATGCATTTGCACAGGGGCCCGTTTTACCTGTGTGACTGCAGGGTTCGAGCGTGACATAAGCGGTTGCATTTCGGGATTTATCGCCAGCGTCACGCAACGCGTTTACTTCTGCATGTGCATCACCGGCGCGATAATGCCAACCTTCGGCAATTAATTGATTATCTTTGACAATTACACAACCCACTCGCGGATTGGGTCTTGTGGTGTAAAAACCACGCTCTGCCAAACGCAAGGCTTGCGACATCCAGTAGTGATCATTCACAGAATTATTCATCGATTAGTTTGTATCTTCATTGGAGTGCTCAAGTCGATCAATTTCCTGACGAAACTCACTTAAATCTTTAAAACGACGATACACAGACGCAAAACGCACGTAAGCCACTTCATCCAATTGCTTTAATTGCTCCATCACTTTTTCACCCACCACCACCGATTTGACTTCGCGCTCGCCTGTCGCCTGCAAAAAATGTTTGATGTGATTGAGCGCAGATTCAATCGCTTCAATACTCACCGGACGTTTTTCCAATGCACGCAATAACCCGGCACGCAATTTATTTTCATCGAAAGGCTCGCGAGTGCCATTTTTTTTGATGATGCGCGGCATCAATAATTCGGCAATTTCAAAAGTCGTAAAACGTTCCTTGCAGGATAAACATTCCCGACGTCGACGAACCTGATCACCTTCGGCAACCAATCGCGAATCAATTACTTTGGTATCTTCAGCGCTACAAAATGGACAGTGCATGGAATTGGCCTTTTTGAAAAATAGGTGGGAATGATAGCGGGTTTTATGCCCTCACCCTAGCCCTCTCCCGGAGGGAGAGGGGACAGTTCCCCACTTTGAAAAAGGGGGGTTAGGGGGGATTTAAAATCTTCGCAAAATTGACCATCTTAAATCCCTCCCCCCGCCTCCCTTTTTCAAAGGGAGGAGCCAATCCTCTCCCTCTGGGAGAGGGCCAGGGGTGAGGGCATAAAAAAAGGCAGTCCTTCGACTGCCTTTTCAAATCCCACATCAAACTTAATCTGCATAAACCGGAAATTGTTTGCAAAGCACCGACACTTTCGCTTTCACATCAGCAATCACTGCATCCGCATTACCTTTTTCCAGCGCATCAAAAATATCGCAGATCCAATTGGTTAATTGCTTGCACTCGGCTTCTTTGAAACCACGAGTGGTAATCGCCGGTGTACCCACACGAATACCGGAAGTCACAAAGGGTGAACGTGGATCGTTAGGCACGGCGTTTTTGTTGACGGTGATGTGGGCGTTGCCCAAGGCTTCGTCAGCATCTTTACCGCTGTAGGGTTTACCAATCAAATCCACCAGCATCAAGTGGTTTTCAGTCCCGCCAGATACGATTTTGATTCCACGCTCAATAAAAGTGGCGGCCATGACTTTGGCATTTTTAACCACTTGTTGTTGATAGGTTTTGTATTCAGGTGTCATGGCTTCTTTGAAGCTGACCGCTTTGGCGGCGATCACATGCATTAAAGGACCACCCTGGCCGCCCGGAAATACCGCTGAATTCAATTTCTTTTCAATTTCTTCATTCGCTTTGGCGAGGATGATACCGCCACGTGGGCCACGCAAAGTTTTGTGTGTGGTTGAAGTAGTCACGTCAGCAATTTGCACCGGGTTAGGATACAAACCAGCGGCAACCAAACCTGCCACGTGAGCCATATCAACAAACAAGTAAGCGCCCACTTTATCGGCGATATCGCGGAAGCGTTGCCAATCCAACACTTGAGAATAAGCAGAGAAACCAGCGACTATCATTTTTGGCTTGTGTTCCAAGGCCAAGCGCTCAATTTCTTCGTAATCAACCAAACCGGTTTCAGGGTTCAAACCATACTGAACTGCGTTGTAAATCTTGCCAGAGAAGTTCACTTTGGCACCGTGGGTCAAGTGGCCACCGTGAGCCAGACTCATACCCAATACTGTATCGCCTGGAGCACAAAGGGCTGCATAAACAGCAGTGTTAGCTTGTGAGCCTGAATGAGGTTGCACGTTGGCGTAATCTGCACCGAACAACTCTTTTGCTCTGGAAATTGCCAGAGCTTCTGACTGATCAACATATTCACAACCGCCGTAGTAACGCTTGCCCGGATAACCCTCGGCATATTTGTTGGTCAACTTGGTGCCTTGAGCCGCCATCACCATCGGGCTGGTGTAATTTTCGGAAGCGATGAGTTCGATATGCTCTTCCTGGCGACGACCTTCGTTTTGAATGGACGCCCAGATTTCGGGATCAAACGACGCAATAGTTTGGTTTTTATCAAACATAGACAAGTCCTGGGTTGACCAGCAACGGGCCTGAACAGCCAGCGCTGTGTTAATGGGAAGGATGAAAATTTGGAGGCGGCATTGTACATCAAGCGCCTAAATCCCCGCCACGCAAAATACTGATGCTGAAGATGCCGAAAATTCATATAACCCATTCCGCCATTTCATTTGACCCTGAAAAACAAATCCCCTAGCCTGCCTTGCCCTTTTCCAGGCTTTTTTGCCATGTCCGATTCACTAATCAAGTTCACCCAGTCGCACCGATTCGGCATTCTTTGCGTTCTCTTGGGCACCTTCTTTTTCGCCTGCAAAGGCATATTCATCAAATTAGCTTATGCCTATGGCATTACCGCTGCCCCTCTGCTGATGCTGCGCATGTTGTTCGCCTTACCTTTTTATTTGGCGGTCGCTTTCTGGTTACACAAACGATCACGCATGACATTAAATAAAAAAGATTTACTGCAAATTTTGGGATTAGGATTGGTTGGTTATTATGTTTCAAGTTTGCTGGATTTTTGGGGATTGGAACTTATCTCGGCTGGACTGGAAAGACTGACTCTTTATATCTACCCCACCATTGTTATGTTGATGATGGTATTTTGGAAAAAGAAAATTATTTCACGCAGGGAAAAAATTGCATTGGCAATCGCCTATGCAGGAATGATTTTTGTTTTTGTCCATGAATTGCAATTTCATCAAACCTTATCCAACACATTAATCGGCGGATTACTGGTATTTAGCAGCGCTATCACCTATGCATTTTTTGTCGTCATGACCAGCGAAAAAGCCAAGCAAGCAGGATCACTGACTTTCACCACTTATTGCATGTTGTCCGCATCTGCCGGTGTGATACTGCATAATTTATTGCTGACAGATTTGCATCAACTCGAACAACCCAACGAAGTTTATTGGTTGGCAGTAGCCCTCGCGATATTCTCCACAGTGATTCCCTCTTTCTTGATGAATAAAGGCATCAGCTCCGTTGGTGCAAGCAAAGCCGCAATTATGGGCAGCATTGGCCCAGTCGTGACTTTATTTTTGGGTGCATGGTTTTTGGATGAAGTGATTGGCCCCGTACAATTAATTGGTGCTGCACTGGT
>CBFGPN010000205.1:0-6684 GCA_965650675.1 uncultured Cellvibrio sp. | reverse complement strand
TGATACAAACCTGCTATATAAAGTAATTCAAACTTCGGTAGTCGTTTGACAACATTGGCTGCAACTGGAAAATCTTCTTTTGCGGAAGGTAATAAAAAATTACCCATGTTTTGCATGACTTTTAATGTGTGTGCATCGACAGTGTAGATATGGAACAAGTCATGTTGCATTTGTCCGGTGACTTGACCAAATTCCGGCAAATACAAACCCAGAATGCCGTAGCGTGACATGCGTTTTAATTGCGCGACTACATTCTGTGGTTGTTGCAGCAGCTGTAAAAACAATTGGGTGTTTTTAGGGTTGTGACGAAATGCATCATCAATCAAATGCCGACTTTCACGAATCCAGCGAATAGTTGAAGCACGAACACCTTCAATATTTGGATTTTGCGCCATCAATACAAACATTTCCAATAAGGCTGATGGGTTTTCCTCGAATACATAAGTATGGGTTGATTCAATAAAATTATCGCGTAATTGAAAACGTTCATTGATTGATACAACGGTTTTATTTTTTCCGCGTTGCAAAATGGCTTCAGACAGAAATTGCAATACCACATCATTCAGTTCGCGCAGTGCCAATACTGTACGGTAGTATCGATGCATAAATTGCTCGACTGCCAAACCTTCGTGGCTGTCGGTATAGCCAAATAAATTGGCAATCTCTCGCTGGAAATCAAATAGCAAACGTTCTTCCGGGCGCTTGGCAACCATATGCAGTGCATAACGCACTCGCCATAAATATTCTTCGCCGGAATTGAGTAACGAAAATTCCTCGTCAGTGAAAAAACCTTTGCCTTCCAGTTGTTTCAGCGTGCGCACACCAAAATAACGTTTGATTACCCAGCTGATGGTTTGGATATCACGTAGTCCGCCGGGTGCATTCTTGATGTTGGGTTCGAGATTGTATTCAGTATCGTTATATTTTTTATGGCGTTCTTGTTGTTCAGCATATTTTGCGCGGAAAAAATTTTCGGCTGACCAGAATTTATCCGGTGTAATGGCTTGCAATAATTCATAGCGCAATGATTGGTCGCCCACCAAATTGCGCGATTCAAATAAATTGGTGGCAACAGTGATATCCGTTTCTGCGATTTCGACAGTTTGTTGAATGGTGCGGACGCTGCTGCCAATTTCCAGCCCGATATCCCATAAAAATGTGAGGAAACGTTCGATGTTATCTTTGCATTCATCCAACACATGGGATCTGTGCAAAATTAATAAATCAATATCAGAACAGGGATGCAATTCACCGCGACCATAACCACCAACAGCTTCCAGACTGATGCTGTCTGGCCATTCAAATTGAAACCAGGCGTAATGCAATATACAGTCGATAAATAATGCGCGTTCATAAACCAGTGTGCGAATATCTTCACCTTCAATAAACCGGCGATGAAATTGTACGTTGGCTGCGTTTAATGCGTCTTTAAAAACAGTAATGATGGGTTGTTGGTCGAGCGCTTTTCGGAAACGGCTTTGATCGAAAAAAAATAACGGGCGCTCAAAATACGGCAAGTTGTAATGTGACATACCCAAAAATACTCAAGAAGAAAAATGTTCACCACTGCGTGCGGTCAAAACTTCAACACCATTGGATGTAACCACCATAGTGTGTTCCCATTGGGCAGAAAGTCTTCCGTCTTTGGTTTCAACTGTCCAGCCGTCACCTTTTAATTTGGTATCAGGTTTGCCGGCGTTAATCATGGGCTCTATGGTAAAACACATTCCTTCTTTTAATTCCATGCCGGTACCGGGGCGGCCGTAGTGCAATATTTGTGGATCCTCATGAAATACTTTACCAATCCCATGGCCGCAATATTCGCGCACAACAGAATAATAATTGGCTTCTGCATGCTGTTGGATCACGTGACCCAAGTCGCCCAATCTGCATCCGGGTTTAACCAGCGATATAGCTTTGTACATGCATTCCTGTGTGACTTTTACCAAACGCTCGGCGTGGGTTGCCGGTGTGCCGACAAAATACATGGCGCTGGTGTCGCCATGGTATCCCTGATAAATCACTGTGACGTCGATATTAATAATGTCGCCATTTTTTAAAAATTTTTTATCAGACGGTATGCCGTGACAAACAACCTGATTGACAGAAGTACAAATGGATTTTGGAAAATTACGATAGCCCAGACAAGCGGGAATCGCTTTTTGTACATTCACAATATGTTCGTGACAAATCTTGTCCAGTTCAGCCGTTGTTACACCGGCTTGAACATGTTCACCAATCATTTCCAACACTTCAGCGGCCATGCGGCCAGCTACTCGCATTTTTTCAATTTCATCAGGCGTTTTGATAGTCACTGACATCGAATACTGTCTCAAAAGTCAAAGGATCGGGCATTCTAAACGATTTGGGTCGGGTTTGACCAAACACAAGTAGAAAACCCGAAGGCAAAAAAAACAGCGCCTAAAGCGCTGTTTTTTAAACGATTATGGTCGCCAGACATAAGGCGGTTTAACCGTCACCTCAGGTGAGGAAGTCACACCGTTCCAGTTATCATCCACCAGACCATAAAACGTATTCATGGATTTGTTAGTCGAGTAATACTCCAAATCCCCCACCAGATTGGCCGTACCGGTTGCAGACTGGCCTGAACCAAACCATCCCAGCGGATAGAAGGTTGAACGTACCTGTGCCGAATCACTCACCATAAAACTGCTGGCGCCGTGATGCGGGTTTGAGGCAACACCGATTAAGGACATGGCACCCACAGTTCCGCCCAGCACATTGCCATTCACAATGGTGGCCTGATCTTCAATACGGGCATTACCACTGACATTACCGCCAATGATCTTCGCGTAAGGGCCAACATACACACTTGATGGTGTTCCGCTGACCGCACAACCGCCGCCGTTGCTATGACGCACAGTTCCGCTCGGACAAGCCGCAATCTGGCCATTCTGGAAACCCTGTGGCCAGGCACCACTGAGCTGGATCATGTAGGGATAACGGTAAATCGAACCATAGGGCTTGCCGTCTGACACGCTTTCAGGATTGATCTGTTGGTATTGCGTCGGGGTTGCCACCACCACCAGGAAGAGTTTTTCACCGGCGGTAATACAGTGAGTCAGTTCACCGTCAGCACCGCTCTTGAGTTCACTGTAAGTGGATTGGGTCATAGCCGAATTGGTACTCACCAATCCCCAACGCCAGCCGGAGTTGGCACCCGATTGGGTAATACCCCGGAAACTCACTTTGACACTGGTTGCACCTGATTCAGGGAAGAGTTGAATCACGTTGTAACCCCAGCGTTGGGGAGCCCAATAATAAGGGGATACAAAGCGGCGATTTTGCGCCCAGCTACTGTCGAGTGATTCCAGTTGGGTCAAACGCAAACGGCGTTGGGTATAACTACCGGCGCTGGCATCGGTACTGCCGTAGTTCTGGCGATAGACGGCACCCTGATCACTGCCATCCAGATTTTTATAATCCCAGGTGATGTTGTGCATAGCCCAATCACCAAAGCGATCATTCAATTGCTCGATAGACCAGTTTTGGCTCAGCATCAGTTTTTGCCAGGGATCGCGTTGTCCGGCCGGTGCCTGATACGCCCAGATGTTATTCACGGCGGCAGGACAATGTTTGTCTTTCAGGTATTCGAAGAACTGCCAGTTGCAATAACGGTTGCGCATGTTGCCGTAATACAAATGCGGCATGTTGGGCAGCATTTCCGAACAGTGCACATTGGTGTTGAAGATCTGATGCGGTGCCCAGTTAGCATGGGATTCCCAGATCCAGTTGGCACTGGTGCCACTGCCAGCGAAGGCTGCTGTTGTTGATTGCACACCGTGCATAAATTCATGGGCCAGACCCCAGGAATCGGACGCGGCTCCCGGGCCTATCCACATGCCCATATAGTTAATACCGTTGCGTGACCAGCCTCCGCCCCAGAGCGGGAATTCGTTGTCGAAATGCACAGCGGCTTTCCACTTTTGGCTGGAGTTGCAATAGGGTTCGGGGAAGAACATGGGTGCCCCGAAATATTTGCTCCAGATGTTTTCAAGTGTGTTGGCTGCGTTTTGTGCGGCGGCCATGGTGATGTTGGTACCGTCTTTCCAGTAGATAGCAAAGTGCGCGGATTCCAGACGCAAAGGTGCACCATTTTCACCGCCATCTCTGGGCGCCATCCAGGTGCCTGTGGTACAGCTGGTTGCAGTGGTTTGGCAACTGTTGGTGGTTTGCCAATTGGTATCGGCTTTGGGCATGACACAGGCGGTAGTGCCAGTGCTTGAACTCGAAGATGAGGAGCTTGAACGAGACGAACTGGATAGGCTGGAAGAACTCGATCGTGAGCTTGAACTCAGGGAGCTTGAACGAGAACTTGAGCTGGGTGAACTCGAGCGTGAGCTGGAGATGCTACTGACTGAATTTGATCTCGAACTCGAACTGATCGAACTGGATCTGCTTGAGGATGACAAGGATGATGAACGGGATGAAGAAGATTGTGATGAAACACTATTACACACAGAACCTGTCACAACCGGTTTTTCTGCAGTGCCGCCATTCTTGTCTACCTGAAAACCAAAGCTGACACTCTGGTTGGGCGAAATATTACTGTTCCAACTTAATGCTGCTGCTGAATAGGGATTGCTCCCGGTGACGTTCGCATTCCAGTAATTGGTTATTTTGTTTGTGGAATAAGTCCAGTTCACTGACCAACCATTAATTGCGCTGCTGCTGTTATTGGTAATGGTAATAGTGCCTGTGAGTCCCGTATTCCATTCGTTCGTGATGTTATAGACACAAGTTGCTGCTTGTGCGCTTGCCTGGTATCCCAATGTGATACACAAACCTGCAATAACACCGCTTAAATGTTTTTTAAATTTCATAAAAGCTCCGGATGTTGTGTGTTGATAATTGTAAAACTGCATTGATAGTTTTCGATCAGTTGATTTTTATTGTGATCTTTTGCACGAATGACAGGTACAAAACTCTCTTATTATGTAATCGCCCGATTTTTTTATTTTTTCCAAATGACACAATCATTCAGTTATGCAGAAATGCAGAACTGAATGATTTATTTTTATCTGGTCAGGGCACAAGGCTATTGATGTATTCCTCAATATTGACCCAGCCATCGTTATCCGCATCCTGCAACGCATCTGCAGCATTTCCTGGATTTAATCCCATTCCGGTTTCCCATGAATCAGGTATGCCATCGCGATCAGAATCAGTGGGTGCAGTGCTTGTTGGTAATACACCCACAACATTTGCCAAACCAAGGCTAACTTCATCGCTAATGGTTTTTCCTTGTCTTCCATAAGATGTGAGTTCAGCAATGAGATAGTCATCCACGGCATCTCGCCAGAGCGATGCACCGGCATTCGCAATCACATAATCCAAAGCTGTTTTTGCTGACAAGGCAGGCACTTCCGGATAGCTAACACTGGGTGTCGTCCACCAGGTTGAGGTTCCAAAATCCCCTTTACCCAAAAGGCGCCCATCGAGTGTGCCGTTTTTATTATTGTCGTAGTAATTATCAACCGCATAGATGTTGTAGGCTGACGTTGGGCTGTCCAAAGTACCGCCGTTGGTTTCAGGCCCTGCGATAAAATAATTACCAATCATGGCACCATCTGATCGGCCTGAAGTATCGCCTAATATGTATCCGGAAGTCACCCAGTTATAAATAATATTATTAACAAATTGCAGTGTTCCGCGTGCTTTCGGATTGCGTGAATTATTGTCGATATATAGTGAACGAATGATTGATGTGCCAGTGGTATTAATCAGTCCTCCTGTGCTATGAGTTTGTAGCCCCTGGGCAACAATTGAGTCCTGTAATGTCAAATTGTAAAGTTCTGCGCCACTGGATTTATTCAGATCAAAATTACCATCACGTCCCCAGCTTAATGAACAGTGATCCCAGATCACATCATGGCCATTTGCCATAGTAATAGTGTCTTTTTCACTCTCACCAATTTTGCCCATTCTGAATCGCACATAACGAACAATAGTGTTGGATGCACCAGAGAAAGAAGTGCCGTCTCCATACAATGTAATTCCACCACCGGGTGCAGTTTGTCCTGCAATCGTTTGATTATTTTTGAAGACCAAACGTGATTCCAGTTTGATCACGCCGCCCACATCAAAAACCACAATACGATTGGGTTGGCTAATCGCATCACGCAAAGAACCTGCACCACTATCGTTAAGATTGGTTACATGAACCACAGTGCCTTTGCGTCCACCCACGGCAAATCGGCCGAAACCTTGTGCACCCGGAAATGCCAGCGTTGGTCCAGTGGATGTGGCACTGCTTGACGAAGAACTGGAGCGCGAAGAGCTGGACAAACTTGATGAACGTGAACTCGAACTCATAGAGCTGGATCGTGAACTTGAACTAATTGAGTTCGAACTTGAACGTGAATTGGAACTGATTAAGCTTGAACGAGAACTAATTGAACTGGATCTTGAGCTGGAACTTATCAAGTTTGATCTACTGGATGATGAGAGAGATGAAGAACGTGATGAGGATTGTAATGATCGTGATGACGATACGCTTGTTGCATTGCAAACATTACCACTGACTACAGGCTTTTCTGCTGCACCACCATTTTTATCCACCTGAAATCCAAAACTGACACTTTGCCCTGGTGAAATATTAGTGTTCCAATTCAATGCTGTCGCCGAGTAGGGATTACTTCCGGTTACAGATACATTCCAGGA
>CBFGPN010000204.1:0-6685 GCA_965650675.1 uncultured Cellvibrio sp. | reverse complement strand
ATCAACCTTATTGATTTTGCGTTAAGCCGTGGTTTGGAAGAGCACAAATTATTACGGGGAACTGGAATTTTTCGCGATGATATCGGCAGTAGACGCTTGTTATTATCACCGCAACATTGTTTCCAGCTGATCAATAATATACAAAAACATATTCATAGCCATGAGCTGAGTTTTTTGTTGGGACACCGATTTTTTTCCAAACTGGATAATGCTGTCATGGTGGCCATTAATAACGCTGCTAACTTGTATGTTGCAATTGATATTTTAATTGATCACAGTATACAACTTATGCCGTTGCTTGATTTACGTCGTAGTTATGAACGGGATTGTCTGGTTATCTACTGGCAAGATGCTTGTGGTGCTGACACCTCGATGATTTTTTTATTGGAAATGATGTTCACTGCGCTCAGTTCGTTGGGGCGTTGCCACACTGGAGAAAGTGTTCCCTGGCAATTTTATTTTATGCACAGCAAGCCGGTTTATATTGAGCAATATGAGGTTCATTTACATAATAAAGTGCATTTTTCCAGCCATAGGAATGCAATGGTGATTGCTCGTGATGAGTTATACCGCCCATGGAAAAACCATTGTGCCAGCACATTCAATAATGCCCTGGAGACTGCTGATCGATTTAAGCAAGTGATTCCATTTCAAAAAGGATTTGTCAGTGAGGTTTACCATTATCTGTACCGGAATATCCAACACAATCCCGATCTTGAACAAACTGCTCGTGCATTTGGTATGAGCATTGCCAGTTTTAAACGAAAACTGAAAAAACATCGAAGCCATTTTCAGGAACAGTACGATTTGGTGCGCAAGGATCTTGCGCTCTATTGGTTAAACCAGGCCGGATGGAGTAAAGAACAAGTTGCACGAAAATTACATTTTTACGATGTGGCAAATTTGCGTCGCGCATTTAAACGATGGACACGAAGTTTGCCAGCAAGTTTTGAAAAAATAGGTTAGGTATTTTATGTGTCGCCGGATGAATAAAATTCGTCCGGCGACATTTTTATCATTATGTGGTTTCGGTTTTTTCTTTTGAATCTGTTCTGATCAAATCAGCCGATGCATACCAGAAACCTCCGTGCCCCAAGGCTTTCCAGCTCCAGATTAGCCATCGAATCAACGACACTGCCAGCCAGATTGACCACACCAGCATTACCAGTTTGTAAATCCATAATGGCAGGGAAATAACCCAGGCCTGTGCCAAATCACCCGCAGACATGTCCTGATACCAACGTAAATAATAAGCGCTCGATCCATTACCTTTAATGTGCATATCGGGTGTTGCTAACAAACTGTAGGGAATCGCGCCCAGCAAGGTTAACAAACTGAAAATCGACAAACAGAAAAGTGCAAACTGCATCCATTTAAATCGTCGTGTGGATGAAATTTGTGTTAACTGCATGCGCCAATTTAATGTGATAAACCAGATTGCAATTAAAGCCAGAATGTAAAGGTTGACTGTCGCTATTCCCAAACTGAGTAGAACCCATTGTGTTGTTGACAGTGGGGTGAGTTGTCGTTTTCCCAGTTGAACCGCCAAAATTAAAATCACCGCCAACATTCCCCAAAGTAAAACCGAAGGACCTATTGCAGGGCCGCCTACCAATAAGGGCCAGCGATCCTGCGGCAGATTAATATTAATGGATTGGTTTGCAGTTGGAACTCCGATATTGAGCGCGGGTGTTATAACGCGAGTATTTAATTCTGCAATCGATTGCCAATCAATAAACAGTTGCTGCTCTCCGGGTTGCAATGGAATATGCAATACGCCCTTCACAGGTGTTATCGATAATTTATTTCCATTCAGGGTTATCTGGTTGAGACTGGAATTTTCCGGCAAGGCAAATGTAAATTGATTGGCTTGATTGGTGCGCAATTTTAAATTGAGATCAACTTTACTGGCTCTTTGCGAAGGTGAAAAATTTAATTGCAAGGATTCAGCAACCAAACTATTTCCTTTAACTGCTTGAGGTCGGGTCAAATTGATATTGAGTGTTTCACCCGGCCATGGCTGCCAGGTTTGTGGTTGATTAACATCAATCGGTTGTATTGCTGCGATGCCGGAAGTTTGTAAATGCCAAACAGGTGATACCACCAGCTCCCAGACTTCGACCCAGGGCTGATTTTCAGCAGCGGTCAATTTAACCGAATCACTCATGGTCAAGCGTGAATTCCAATAGACACTGGATTGTTGTTTATCCAGTTTAATTTGCAATTTGGTTTTATCATCAGAAAAATTTTGCAAATTAATATTGCCATCCAGTGGTGATTCGCCAGTGAGTAATGGAATTTCCAAATTGATTGCGCCGTCTTGAGGTGCAACCCGAATGACTTCAGTGAACAGGCTCCATTCCAAATCAAAATTCAATTGACGTTTTACGATCACAAATGGCGGAATGGGGTCGGGGCGTAATTGTTCATTGGCATTTTGACTGACTTTGTTGTCATTCAGATTGCGTTGTAATTGCACCGAACTGATTGCCCCTTGAGTGTTGCCACTGGTTTGCCAGCCATTTAACTGACTGGAAAAATTATGCACGGCAAGCACAAAATTAATGTCAATTGAATTCTGGTTTTCGAGAGAGGCCGATAATGTAATTTGGTGTGTACCCCGGGGTAAAAATACCATTAACTGACCCTGACTATTTTGCATCAAGCTGGCTTTTTTACCATCAATCCATATAGATTCCGGCCACCATTGTTGAATTTGTCCGGGAAGCGGAAATGCAATTTTCTCTGCAGCATGAACATTCATATCCAGCGTTAATTGATTGGCTTCTGCCTTTAAATAAACTGATTCAATGCTCGCACAATCAGGTAAACATTTCGCCGGTGCTATCAAACGGTTTTCCAATTCCTGCAATAATTTTTCATCGATAGTCGGGTTTGCTTGCGCAGTTTGTGGATTGACTGTGGCGAGTAACGACAAGGCCAGACATAAACTGCCGATAAAACTGATTGCAGGCGTCGCTGTCGAGCTGATCTTGTTCTGATGCTGTTTGGTTATCGAAATAAAATGGCGTAACAATAATCCGGCAAGTAATAGTGGCAATAACAAGCTGAGTAAAGATCCAATGCGGTTCCAGGCAGGAGAAACCAAATATAACCGTGTTGTTTCTTCCGATAATACCGGGCCATTCCATCTAAGCTGTACAGTGTTCCAACTCCAGCTAGGAATGCCGGGGCCAGCTTGAACCATTTGGTTTGGATCGTATTGTTGTTTGATTTTGGCCATGGGTTTGCTCAATTTGTCGAGAGATACACCACGCGATTCATAGCGCATTTCTATAGGCGCGGGAGCACTGGCAACTATATCTGCCGCCTCCATTGGCTTATTTGATGAGTAGGATGAGAGTGAGAAGTAATCTGACGAATCTTCGTAATAATATTCATCACTCATATTCTTACCAGCGTATTCCATTTGTGGATAGAAAAATTCACGCGCTTGCTGCACACAAAAGGGCAGCAACAATAAACCCAGTGTAATAAAACTTAAGTAAGTATAAGTGGTCAGCCATCGTTTGAATTTTCCTGAAACAAAAGGCAAAAGCGCCAATACAGCAGCAAGGTTTAACCAGATTAATGCGGGTGAATCAGCGCGGTGGTAAATAATAATCAAGGTGACAAGTGCAATCGCACCGATTCTAATGTGAATAATTTTTGCCAAAGCGACACTGATAATTAACACCAGAAAAAATGTCCACAACGACCATTTTTCAATCCAGCTTCCGTATTCATAAGAAGTGCCTGACGCCGTAATTAATGTCCAGCCTGGCGGTAAAATTAATTGCGTGGATACTTCATTAAATACACTTGACCAACCACTGATGGGAATAGTGCGGGTATTTTCAACGCGACTCACACCTTCAAAATTCAATCGTCTTTGCCTGATTTCTACACCGGCGTTGGCATCGGCAGATAATTGTGTAACCAATTGTGCCTGGCCATCAGCTGTTGCACTTTGCAGTAAAAAAGGTCTTTGCGTTTCCAATCGCCAACCTTGATGCAACTCGCCGCTGATCTGGTCTTTTAATGTGTAACCATCACCGCTGAAATCCAGCCACATTTTACGCGCAAGTGTTAATTGGTTTTTGGTAGATTCAGCACTGTATTCCAGCGCTTCAATATTCATTGTCGAATTCAGTTCTGCCAAATAAGCGGGTAATAATTTCCATTCTTCAGGCAATTGGGTTTGTTGTGGATCAATGCTCGACATGCCGGTAATTTGAATATTCCGCAGTGCCGGATTTTGTTCAACAACCCAGACTTCCTGATCAGGCCATTCTTTTTTATCATCAAGCTTTTTAAATGCAATTTGTGTCAGAGATTTATTTGAAAGCGATTCAATTTCAATGATCCATGAACCGGATTTGGCCATAATTCGCAAACTGCCATCCTTTTCAATTTTTGCAGGTAAGTCGGTATTGAAATGCGTGAGTCTGAATTCTTCAAGCAGCGCTTGTCCCAAATGTAATTCCCGTTCTTTGCCGCTGATATCCAATTCAATGCGCGTTAGCATTTTGATTGGAACATTGTCTGTTAATTTACGAAAAACCCGCAGTTGCAAACTGTCCTGATGCGCAAGCGGTTGTTCGCGATTATTGGCATTCAGTAACAATTGCGTTTGGTTTTCCAAAAAAGGTGTTGTGATCTTTTTACCATCAATACTCAGCGACACAATTCCGGTTGATGATGGAATTTGTAATGTGCGCGGCATAACAGTCCATTTCCATTTTCCTTGCAGTTGATATTTCCCCGGCGATAAAAATACTTCAGGCACTCCATCCTTATCACGCACAGCAATAGCCCGTTTGTCTGCCAAATTCGTTACCGCTAAAGGCCAGAAATCTTTATTACCCGGCAAACTCACCCAGGCATCAGAAAACACTTCCAGCGATTGCAAAAATTCCCCACCTTTTGCATCAACCTGAATGTTTAATTCAGCAGGCCATACACATTGTCTGGTCGCATCATTAAACAGAATAGGGCAGTGATAATCCTCATGCTTGTCCAACACCCATCCCTGCCATTCCTGCAAAGCAGGCGGGATTTCAACGTCAGCCCGCACAACACCACCCAACAACACCAACCCGGCAATCAGCAAATAGACATAGCGCATCATATTGTTCCCTGTAACTCTGGTTATAGATCGGCAGAGTATAGTGGGAGTTTTGGGGTAAATCAGTGGGAATTTGTTAGGGTGATAATTATTTCTGTGAATGTTGAACTTACCGTTCCAAAGCAGTGACTCACGCACAACCACCTGGGCTGGGAAAGAGGTTAAGTTGCCGTCATTGTTTTGATGCGCTCAAAAATTAGTTGCGCTCGCCCTTTATCATTACCGGCTGTGGATTGAATCAGGTATTGAATATCGGGTGAGAGCAATAAATTTTTGAATTCATTAACCAGATAATTTTTCACATGATCTTCTGCATCAATCAATTCCTGATGAAGCTCAGCACGCCCGTCGATTACATTCAAAATATCTTCTATATCTCGGCTGCTGAGTAAATCATTTTTACCGCGTCCTTTAAATGCTTCGAACTTGGTTGCTAAAAAATAAATTGGAGTGACCAGTCGAATATTTATTTCGTTGGAGATTGGATAAGTCTCAGCCGTTTTCAATGCATCCTTGTACCAGCGATTGGTAAATCCCAATGCATTGGCATCATCAGGCATAAAATCAACTTGCAATTCACCCAAACGAAAACGGCAATTTACGTCATCATCCATTGAAATTCGAAAACCACGTTCGACTAACTGTTCACTGAACTTATGCCAGCCAGTGTAGCCAATTACACTAATAATTAAATCGACATCATCTGTATAGCGCACAGATTCTTTTGTCATGTCATCGGTAATGAGTAAGCCCGTTGTGCATCCACCCACAAATGCAACCTGTGGTAGTAACTGATCGCCCAATGCTTGAGCGACCATTAAAATCATTTGTTTGTGTGCATTGTATAGACTCATAACGCAAATTCCTTTTCCAATAGTTGAGTAGCAAGTTGAGTTTCGCGAGCATTGCCGATGCGAATCGCATCGACTAATGCCAGCAGTTCATAAAGTTTTGAATCAGCTTTGGCAGCTGCAGGTACAGATTTGAATAAAGGTGCTATGGCTTGCCCTTTATCTTTTCCTGTTGCATCCGGCCAGACGTGAATTAAATCACCCGCCGACATCATTTTTCCAGCCATCACCGGCGCTGCAAATGCAGTAGGAATGCCTCTTACAATTTCCGCAGGCTTAACCGGAAATACATATTTAATTCCATTCAGTAAAAATCCCAACAGGGCTTTGCGATTAACCCGAGGCTTATTGCTTTCAATATCCCTAACCGCCAAACCAGCATAAATACACCGATTCAAAGCCGCACTCAGCTCAGACTTACT
The DNA here is from genome assembly GCA_965650675.1 of uncultured Cellvibrio sp. Classification (GTDB taxonomy): domain Bacteria; phylum Pseudomonadota; class Gammaproteobacteria; order Pseudomonadales; family Cellvibrionaceae; genus Cellvibrio. Next base: position 284 of record CBFGPN010000204.1, on the reverse strand, counting down.
AATTCCCGTCAGCCCCTCCAACTGCCGAACACTGTAATCCTGCCCCAGCCCAGCAGACTCGGACTTCTCCATACTGAGTAACTTGAGTAACAGCAAAATATCTTGGCTTTTCATGGGGTTGCTCCAGATGTCCTTTGTTTGTGGACGTAGGACAGTTGTAGCATGCGGATTGGGGAGAAAGCAAGGGGGGTGACACACAGAGGGCTTCTGCTACGGTTCTGGCCAAGATTTCAGCAAGTAGCCCGTATGGAGTGAAACGTAATGCGGGGTTGTTTTTGGTGTTG
>CBFGPN010000203.1:0-6708 GCA_965650675.1 uncultured Cellvibrio sp. | reverse complement strand
GATGCAAAGTATCAACGCTTGATATGTATTCGAGAAACGATAAACGACCATCATTTTCCGATTACAGAAATTATTTCTATCCATCTACATAGCAAGAAAATCAGCATTTTAGCGTCAGGCAACGATTTCTATTCAAATCCGCAAATTTCACCCTGCGGTCAATTTCTCAGTTATTTAACCTGGAATCATCCACAAATGCCGTGGGATGGCAGTTTATGTTACCAGGCAAAACTTAATACGAACGGTGAAATAGAATCCACTATTTTGGTTGCCGGCTCTGATCATGAATCTATTTTCCAACCACAATGGTCGCCTGATGGCGAATTATTTTTTGTATCAGACCGTAATAACTGGTGGAATATTTATGCATGGAATGGTTCGAATGCCCGATGCATTTACAAAATGGATGCCGAATTTGCAACGCCGCAATGGGTATTTGGCATGAGCACTTATGGCTTCCTCAACTCACAGGAAATTTTTTGCTGTTACAACCGAAAAGGAAAGTGGAGTCTGGCTCGTATTAATATCAACACATCCAGTTTTACCAGCATCGACTCCGATTTTTGTGACATTCAAAGTATTGCTGCCGAAAAAGAGTGCGCCGCATTTATTGCAGCATCAGCAACAAGATCCAGTCAGGTATTTCTATTCACCGCCAATCAGATTGAAGCCGTTACAGAGAATAAATCAACACTTGACCCAAACGACATTGCTATAGCACAACCCATAGAATTCCCAACCAGCGACGGCGAACAAGCCTATGGTTTTTTTTATGCCGCCACCAACTCAAACATAAGACTCAATACATCCGGCATTCAAGATAAAATCCAAAAACCACCACTGATTGTTTTTTGTCACGGCGGACCAACCGGTGCTTGCGAAACAGGATTGAATTTAAAAATTCAATTTTGGACAAGCAGAGGGTTCGCAGTTGTCGATGTTAATTATCGAGGTAGCACAGGTTATGGCCGCCAGTATCGCGACGCATTAAAAAAATTCTGGGGAATAAAAGATGTCATTGACGTTGGCAGTGCCGCAGATTACTTGATCAAACATAATAAAGTGCATGAGCAACTCACTATTATTCGCGGGTCAAGCGCTGGCGGATTTACTGTACTGGCCGCACTCACTTTCAGCAATCGATTTTCTATCGGGTGCAGTTTATACGGCATAGGCGATCTGGAAGCACTGGCAAAAGATACGCACAAATTCGAAGCACACTATTTGGATTCACTTGTCGGCCAATACCCGGAAGAACGCGAGGAATATATTGCCCGCTCACCCATTCATCACATAGATAAATTAAATTGCCCCGTAATATTTTTTCAGGGAATGGAAGATAAAGTCGTACCACCTACTCAAGCAGAAGCCATGGTGAACGCACTTGAAAACAAAAAAATACCCGTGAAATATATACAATTTAATAACGAAGGCCACGGCTTTAGACAAGCAGACAATATCAAATCTGTTTATGAAAATGAGCTGGCATTTTATCAAAGGTTCTTGTCAGAAAATTAACTATATTACTTCTGATACTCAATACGATTAATATACCAAATGAATTCCCCAGCTTCAGTTTTCACTACTGCTTCATCATCTACTTGTTTTTTTATTAATGCTCTTGCCATGGGTGAATCAATAGATATGTAATCTTTGGTATTAAATATTTCATCGTAACCGACAATTCGGAAACGTTTGGTTTCGCCCTGATCATTTTCAATTTCAACCCAGGCACCAAAAAAAACACGCCCTTCCTGAACTGGCGAGTAATCAACAATTTTCAAATCCTCAAGGGATTTCCGTAAATATCTTACACGGCGGTCAATCTCACGCAGGCGTTTTTTATTATATTGATAATCCGCATTTTCGCTGCGGTCGCCCAGGCTGGCAGCCCAGGAAACTTTGGCAGTAACATCAGGACGTTCAACACGCCACAAATAATCCAATTCTTCTTTAAGAGCATTAAAGCCCTCTCTTGTGATTAGGGGAGTTTTCATATGGGATGCAAGGTAAAAAGGTTGAGTGACATTTTACACTAGCCAGTTCCTGTACCGAAAGCCATTTAATTTCCAAGCAATTATGCAAAGATTATGAAAATTTCCTGCGCACAGTTCACAGAATGGAATCCAACGCATATGCTTGGACAACTACCCACCTGAAAATATGGAATTGATGTGTTTACACTACGCAACAAAGTATTCTTAACGCTTGCCAGTCTAAGTTTAATTCTTACTGCATCTTTCTATATCTACACTGTCAGCAGTTTTCGTCACAACTTTAATCAATATATTGTCGAAAAAGAAACTCGATTTGCGGCACCTCTTGTTAGCGATCTGGAAGAAAAGTTCAAGCTGCATAAAAATTGGAATTGGATCGATGATTGGCAAAATTATCTGGATAGTATTTTTAAAGATTTCCAGCCATCAAAGAATTCACCGGCTTCATCGCCTGCAGAAACTGAACATCACGTAAAATTTACAGGGGCCATGCCACCACCACATATTCTGAATAAAATTACACTGGTTGATCAACATCAGCATACTGTTCACGGGAATCTATCAACATTAGGTTCAATTACCCTTGCACTTAAAAATAATGATGAGGTGATAGGATTCTTAATCATCCCCAAAAATCCTTCTCTTCAGGATCTGAAAGATGCAGAATTTTTAGAGCTGCAATTAAAGAAATTAGGGATCTCACTGGTACTGACTCTTTTCATAGCCTTTATTGTCTCTATCCCGATAGCACATTTACTAACTCATAGAATTAACATTATTAATCAATTTATAGGTCAACTCAGCAAAGGAAATTATAAAAATAAATTACAGATTGGTGGCAAGGATGAACTCAGTGAATTGGCAGAACACATTAACAATTTAAGTAGTACTCTCGATAAGGCTAATGATGTGCGCAGTCAGTTGGTTGCTGATGTTTCGCATGAATTGAGAACACCGACGGCTGTTCTAAAAGCAGAACTGGAATCACTTGAAGATGGTGTGCGCCAGTTAGATAAACAGGCTATTAGCCGACTCACGATTCACACCAAAAGGCTCGAATACCTGATTTCTGACCTGTACGATTTATCCATTACCGATTTAGGTGGGATGTCTTATAAAAAAGAAGTGATGCTGTTGACCGAATCAGTAGAAGATGCCTTGCAATCCATGCGTAGTGAATTTGAAAAAAAACACATTGATTTGCAATTAATTGACAAAACTCATTCAATTTATTTATTGGCGGATAAAAGACGAATACTGCAATTATTAACCGGATTACTGAAAAATAGTTTGGATTACACTAATAGCCCTGGCGAAACCTATATTATTATGAATAGGTTGGAAAATAAGGTGCAAATCAATATTGAAGATTCAGCACCCGGTGTCACAGACGAACAACTTCCAAAATTATTTGATCGACTTTATCGCGGCGATGCATCGCGATCAAGATCATCGGGCGGTGCTGGACTGGGTTTATCGATATGCAAAAATATTGTTGAAGCACATCAAGGCGACATTCAAGTCACACACAGTAATTTCGGCGGATTAAAAGTCTCCATCACATTACCTTGTTACAACCAGTAAGACCCAGCGAGATAACAACCATGCTTGTTCTATTAATTGAAGATGAAGAAGCGCTTGCCGCTGTCATAACTGATTATCTGAAAGCAGAAGGCTATCGACCTACAACAGCAACCCATGTTGATTCAGCATTTGCCCTGCTGAAAGAACAGTCATGGGATCTGGTTATTCTGGATATCATGCTGCCAAGTCAGGATGGCAAAACCAATGGATTCGATATCTGCCGTTTTATCAGAGAAAACACCAATATTCCCGTCATAATTACCTCAGCAAGAGTTGAAGAATCCGATAAATTATTGGGTTTCGAACTTGGAGCGGATGACTATCTGACCAAACCGTTTAGCCCAAGGGAATTGATGGCACGAATTAAAGCCATTTTAAAACGAACACAATCTACTCAGGAATTCTCAACTGATTTCCAATTAATTTCTGAAAATCTTTCTGTGATTTATAAACATCAGCGAATTGAATTGACATTAATTGAATACAGACTTTTGACCACTTTATTTGCGCGTAAAAACACCATAGTGTCGCGCGATATTCTTATGCAAAACGCTTACACTGATCACCGGATAGTAAGCGATAGAACTATGGATTCCCATATCACCAAACTCAGAAAAAAATTAAACCAGCTATCACCACAGGAGTTGATACATTCTGTATACGGTGCCGGTTATAAATTTTCCATGACCGAATAACTTTCTTGATTTTTGCACAATTTTTCGATTTTTTCTGTGCAATCGCCGCCCATACTGACAGCGTCATAAATAAAAAAGGTGTCATTGTATGAACGATCAATTAAAAAATCCGGCAATAATAAATTCTGAACGAAGAAAAGCATTGGGGACTCTGGGAGCATTGGGAATGCTTGGAGCAGGCGGAATCATCAGTTGTGGTGGTGGCTCATCCAGTCGCTCATCATCGGTCGCAACCTCATCAACAGCTGTATCAAGTAGTTTAAATTCATCCAGCGTTGCCAGCTCCAGTCAAGCCGGTGCATGCATATTAATCCCGACTGAAACTATAGGGCCATTTCCTTTATCAACACTACTCGATAATTCCTCGGTACTCAGAGAAAACATCTATGAAGATAAAACCGGAATACCTTTAACAGTTAAATTAAAATTAGTGAATGTAAACAATTCCTGCACTCCGGTATCAGGCTATGTGTACATTTGGCACTGCGATAAAGATGGCCTCTACTCAGGTTATTCAACCGGAAATAATGCAGGTCAGGCAGGAAAAACTTATTGTCGCGGCGTGCAATACACAGACACCAATGGTGTTGCATCTTTTAATACTATTTATCCAGGTTGGTATGCTGGCCGGATCACACACATTCACTTTCAAATTTTCCTGACAAACTATTCCAGCTCTGCGCAATCAACTGCTATTTCACAAATGGCATTTCCAGCGGATATTACCACTGCAGTTTATAACTCATCACTTTACACCAAAGGACAAAACACATCGGTAACCAGCTTTGCTGCCGATAATGTATTTAGTGATGGCACTACCTATCAAATGGCGAATATTACGGGAAACGTGACTGATGGATATGTGGCAGAACTACAAGTTGGCCTGGCAATTTAATAACATGGCCGGAGCAAATACTCCGGCTATTTTTCGACATTTACATCACACTGAATTCCGCAGGCAGATTTAACTTCAGCCCAATTCCTCACTATTGCTGGCACGTCAATTGGCAAAATTAAACTCAATTTTCAGCAGAAAATGTTATAGTGCGCGACTTCTTGTTGTTGCCCTTAACTGCTTACTGAACTACAGGTTTTTGTTTTATGACTCCACGCAAAATTCTCGTTACCAGCGCCCTCCCCTACGCAAATAGCGATCTGCATCTGGGGCATATTCTGGAACAAACCCAAACCGATATCTGGGTACGGTTCCAACAACTGCGTGGACATGATTGTCATTATTTTTGTGCTGACGATGCACACGGCACCGCCATCATGCTGAAGGCGGAAGAAAAAGGCATTACCCCCGAAGAACATATCGCTAATATCAAACGCGATCACGAACAAGTGTCACGGGATTTTCACATCAACTTCACCTGCTATCACACTACACACTCGGAAGAAAATCGTGAATTATCTTATTTGATTTATGAGCGATTAAAAACCAATGGTCATATTGCCAGCCGCAAAATTACCCAGGCGTATGATCCTGAAAAAGAATTATTTTTAGCAGACCGTTATATCAAAGGTACTTGTCCCAAATGTAAATCTGATGATCAATATGGGGATAACTGCGAGAAATGTGGCGCTACCTATTCGCCTATGGATTTGATCAACCCCAAATCAGCGATCTCCGGTGCAACACCCATCGCAAAAGAATCCGAACATTTCTTTTTTACCTTACCGGCGTTTGCTGACTTTTTAAAAACCTGGACACGCGCAGGTCACCTGCAAGACGAAGTTGCCAACAAAATGGCTGAGTGGTTGGATGGTGGTTTGCAAGAGTGGGATATTTCGCGTGATGCACCTTATTTTGGTTTTGAAATTCCCAATCAACCCGGAAAGTTTTTTTATGTCTGGCTGGATGCACCCATCGGTTATATCGCATCACTGAAACATTATGCTGATGCACGCAATGAAAACTGGCTGGATTATTGGAAACCGGATTCCACAACCGAGGTTTATCATTTTATCGGAAAAGATATTGTCAATTTCCACGCATTATTTTGGCCCGCCATGTTGCACTCGGCCAATTTGCGTACGCCGACAAAAATTTGTGTGCACGGATTTGTCACAGTCAATGGCACCAAGATGAGTAAATCACGCGGTACTTTTATCAATGGCAAAACCTATTTGGAATATTTAAATCCGGAATATTTACGTTATTACTTCGCCGCCAAATTAACCAGCGCGGTTGATGATATTGATTTGAATCTTGAAGATTTTATTCAACGGGTGAATAGCGATCTGGTTGGCAAGGTAGTAAACATCGCCAGTCGCACCGCAAAATTTATCCAGAATTCTGGTGGTGTTTTATCAACAGAAATTGCCAATCCCGATTTGTGGAAACAAGCCGTTGATGCTGGCGAAACTATAGCTGCACACTACGAAGCTCGCGATTTCAGCAAAGCCATGCGCGACATTATGGCAATTGC
>CBFGPN010000202.1:0-6758 GCA_965650675.1 uncultured Cellvibrio sp. | reverse complement strand
CAGTTGGTCGCAGGTTCGAATCCCGCACGACCCACCATTATTTTCTTGTTTAAAAAGCGCGCAATTTTTCTGTTTATGGTCCTGGAATGCAAAGTGATAGAATCACCGGGTTTCTCATTTGGTTTCTGTGGAGTTGTTTTTCATGCCCAATTCATCCGCTATGAGTGCTGCGCAAATCGAATCTTTACAAGAAATTGTCAAGCAGCATTTAGCTAAAATTTCAGTCAAGGCAGAATCCAACCCTGAAACCAATCAACATTTCAAAGAAAAAATCCATCGCCTTTTAAAAGAACATAATGCGGTGTTGGTTGCGCACTATTACACAGATCCGTTGGTGCAGGCCTTGGCCGAAGAAACAGGTGGCTGTGTGTCGGACTCATTGGAAATGGCGCGTTTTGGCAAACATCACTCCGCCGATACGTTGATAGTTGCCGGTGTGAAATTTATGGGTGAGACCGCAAAAATTCTCACACCGGAAAAACGTGTATTGATGCCTACACTTGAAGCAACCTGTTCATTGGATTTGGGTTGTCCGGTTGATCAATTTTCGGATTTCTGTGATGCCAATCCAGATCGCACTGTAGTTGTTTATGCCAATACTTCAGCCGCTGTAAAAGCCCGTGCCGATTGGGTGGTGACATCCAGTATTGCTTTGGATGTAGTGGATTATCTGGATAGACAAGGCAAAAAAATTCTTTGGGCTCCCGATAAACATTTGGGTTCTTATGTACAACAAAAAACCGGTGCTGATGTATTGTTGTGGGACGGTGCTTGTATCGTTCATGAAGAATTCAAAGCAAAAGGTGTTGAAGATTTAAAGCGTCTTTATCCGCAAGCAGCCGTTTTGGTTCACCCCGAATCACCTCAAGCGGTGGTGGATTTGGCTGATGTTGTAGGTTCAACCTCACAATTAATTAAAGCTGCACAAACGCTCCCCAATAAAGAATTTATTGTGGCAACCGATCAGGGCATTTTTTACAAAATGCAGCAGTTAAATCCCGACAAGGTTTTTCACATCGCCCCCACCGCTGGCAGCGGTGCAACCTGCCGTTCCTGTGCCAATTGCCCATGGATGGCAATGAATTCTCTGGAAGCATTGGCCAATGTATTTGAACAAAAAGACAATGAAATTTTTGTTGATCCGGAATTGGGCCGCAAGGCAATGATTCCCTTGCAGCGTATGTTGGATTTCCGTAAGGCTAATTAATTGCAAGGCACCATTTTTTGGTGCTCATATCGTTGTGAGCTTGTTTAGTCTCAGTCCACTCAGTACCATGGCGCCTCTTTTTTAACTTATTTATTTTCACGTTCGCTGGAGTCGTCAATGATTCAAGGCAGTATGGTTGCTCTTATTACCCCGATGCATACAGATGGTTCACTTGATTGGCCTGCGTTGCGTAAGCTTGTGGATTGGCATTTGCAGGAAGGTACTCATGCAATTGTGGCTATGGGGACTACGGGGGAATCTGCAACTTTAAATGTTGATGAACATTTGGCTGTAATCAAAGCTGTAGTTGATCAGGTGAATGGCCGTATTCCGGTGATTGCAGGTACGGGTGCCAACTCTACATCTGAAGCCGTTGAACTGACGCTGGCCGCCAAAAATGCCGGTGCTGATGCCTGTTTGCTAGTGACACCTTACTACAACAAACCTACTCAGGAAGGGTTGTTTTTGCATCATGAATTTATCGCTCGACAGGTCGCAATCCCCCAATATTTATACAACGTTCCCGGTCGTACAGGCGTGGATATGAAACCGGAGACGGCTTTGCGTTTGGCAAAGGTCAATAATATTGTCGGAATTAAAGAAGCTACTGGTGATCTTGAAAGAGCAAAAATTCTTATAGATCAAGCACCTGACAGTTTTGCGGTAATCTCGGGTGATGATGCCACAGCAGTGGATTTGATTCTTTTAGGTGGTAAAGGGGATATTTCCGTCACTGCCAATGTCGTACCTGCGGCGATTGCGCGTATGTGTGATTTGGCGCTTGCAGGGAAAGCGGCAGAAGCGAGGGCGATCAATGATCAACTATTGCCGTTACACACGGCCATGTTTGTTGAATCCAATCCGATCCCGGTGAAGTGGGCGGTGGAATATTTGGGATTGATTGAATCCGGAATTCGTTTGCCGCTCACACCTCTGGCTGAGTCTTTCCGTGCTCAAGTCAGAGCGGCAGTGGATGCAACACATTACGCGCACAAGCAGTCCTTATAATCCTGATGAGTGTTGAATAAATAGAATGACTAGCATGAGCAGAGCTGTATCTTCCCGTTTCAAATCCTTGTCCTCCTTGATCCTGATTCTTGGTCTCTGCCTGTCCCAGACAGGATGCGGCCTGTTTTTTGGCGAAGAGGGTATATTCCGAAATCGCAGTAATAATTATCTGAAAGCTGACACTATTCCTGCGTTGGTTTTGCCTGATGGCAAGAGTTCGACATCAATGGGTGAGATTTACCCTATACCCCCTATTTCAGCGACAGACTTTGGTTATGACTCAAGCCTGGATAATGAGATTCCCCGCCCGTTGCCATTGGCTGCCAACTTACGCGAGGATAAAGTTAGAATTCAACGTGTAGGTGGTGAGAGCTGGATTTTGATCAATGCTGCACCGGGTGAGTTATGGCCACGTATTCGCAATTTTTTGAATGTGAATGGGCTGAATGCCAATTACACCAATATCAACAAAGGGATTATTGAAACTGAATGGCTGCAGTTTAAAACAGACCCTGATGTCCAGCACACTTATCGTCTGCAAATGGATCAAGGGGTTCAACCTGAGACCAGTGAAATTCATATTACCCACTACAGCTTGCCTGCGGGCCAATCTGTTGCCGGAGAAATCAATTGGCCCGCCAAATCAACCAGCAGTGAAAAAGAAAAATGGTTGATGGATGAGCTTGCGGCATCTTTGGCGAATGATGACACGGAAGGTGGTACTTCTTTATTGGCGCAAAATATCGGCGGCGCTGTAAAAGCCAATATCGGGGTGTTGCGTTCCGAGCCTGTTATATATATTCGATTGGACAGGGTTCGTGCACTGGCTACTCTGGGTTTTGCTGCCAAGAAAGAAGGCTTTGTCACCTTTGAGTCTGACAGTAAAGCCGGGTTGTTTTATGTGGGCTATAAAGATCCCGAAGATTTAAAACCAGGCTGGGTTACACGCAAACTGCATCTTCCATTTACTCCCAAGCTGCCCACCACAGATTACAAGCTGGAGCAGTTACAGGAAATTCTTCCCAAGGGAGAGGCATTGGATAAAGCTGCACTTTCCAAACGCAACAAAGAGAAAGTGCTGCCTGATGCCGAAGGTTATCTGTTGATCATCTCCGGTGAAGAAAACAATTATGTTGTACGTATTCGTGATCCTTATGGGAAACGTCTCCTGCCCAAAGAGGCGAGAGAGCTGTTAACAGTATTGCGTAAAAATCTGATCTGATGATCCGGTTTGCTTCGCTGGGCAGTGGTAGCCGGGGTAATGCGACACTGGTTGAGTGGGCGTCGGGCACTTTGATGATCGATTGCGGTTTTAGCTTGCGGGAAACAGAACAACGCTTGCGACGATTGGGCAAGAAACCCGAATCAATCAATGCGATTCTGGTAACTCACGAGCATGGAGATCATGTCAAAGGGGTTGCTGCATTTTCCCGACGTCATGGTGTTCCTGTGCATATGACGCCTGGAACCTGGCAAAGTCGGCAATTTGGTGATTTACCTCGCCTGAATCTGATTCAGGCCTATTCACCTTTTGAAATTTCAGGTTTACAGATAACCCCTGTTGCTGTTCCCCATGACGCAAGAGAGCCTTCCCAATTTGTTTTTGAATATCAGGGGAAACGCTTGGGCATACTCACCGACTTGGGTAGTATTACACCTCACGTGGAGGCAGAGTTCCAGAATCTTGATGCTATGGTGCTGGAAGCCAATCACGATCCTTTTATGCTGGTGTCGGGTACTTATCCTCCTGCATTGAAACAAAGGGTAGGTGGTTCCTGGGGGCATTTGAGTAATCAGCAAGCAGCTGGTTTTTTACAGCGACTGGATTGTGCAAGGTTACAACATTTGGTTGTTGCACATATCAGCCAGCAGAACAATCGATTGGATTTGGCCGAGTCCGCCATAACAGCTGTTGCGGCGGAAATAAAACAAATCACCTACGCCTGTCAGGATCAGGGATTTGATTGGCTATCAATTTATTGAATTATCTTTAGAGAAATATTTATGCAAAAACTTGAACAACTTTATGCAGGTAAAGCCAAATCCATTTTTAAAACAGATGATCCTGATCATCTGATTATGTTGTTCCGTAATGACACATCGGCGTTTGATGGTAAACGTATTGAACAGTTGGACAGAAAGGGAATGGTCAATAATAAATTCAATGCGTTTATCATGGGGAAATTACAGGCAGCTGGTATACCCACCCATTTTGTAAAATTATTATCCGACACGGAGTCGCTGGTAAAAAAAATGGAAATGATTCCTGTGGAGTGTGTGGTTCGCAATCATGCGGCTGGATCTTTGGTGCGTCGTTTGGGCGTGCAGGAAGGGCAAGCTTTGACGCCGCCTACGTTTGAATTATTTTTAAAAAATGACGCTTTGGGTGATCCCATGGTGAATGAATCACATGTGCAGGCATTCGGCTGGGCAACAATGGATCAGTTGGCAACCATGAAAGCCCTGACATTCAAAATCAATGATGTGTTAAAAAATTTATTTGATTCCGGCAACATGATGCTGGTTGATTTCAAAGTGGAATTTGGTGTGCATAAAGGCCAGATTATTCTGGGTGATGAGTTTTCACCTGATGGGTGTCGTTTGTGGGATAAAGATACCCGTGAGAAACTGGACAAGGATCGTTTCCGCCAGAATTTGGGGAATGTGGTGGAGTCCTACGAAATGGTAGGGCAGCGTTTGGGGTTAACATTTTAATCAAAAGGGGCTGCGGCCCCTTTTTTATTGACTATACTTCTGTTCAGTTTTAGGTGTTTTCGGAATATGCAGTCCAGTCATCAATAAAAAAACAGGAGTATTAGTGTGAAAGAACGTCGTCACTATGAGCGTACCTCTACATCGTTTCGGGTCGAAATCTCACATCCCAGTTTTGGAACTCTGGTTGGTTTTGCCAAAGACGTTTCGGATGGGGGGGCGCAGGTACAGTTGGAAACGCAAGTATTTCCACCGGTTGGCACTGAAGTGATGGTTCGTTTTCGCAAGAACGCCGGTACAGTTAATGTAGAGCCGGTTAATATGAAAGTGATGTATCAAATGCGTAATACAGTCGGGTTAATGTTTATCAAGCGTTAAATTAAAACGTGCATTGATTGGCATAAATAAATTCGGCTTTATTTTCTTGCAGATTGGTTTTTAACTGTTTCAGGTTTTTGCAGTCTGTAATTGCATTATTGGAAATGTCTATTTGTTTTAAGTGTAGTAAATTTAATAAAGGTTCGACTTGGGTTATTTTATTATTTTGTAACAGTAACACTTCCAGTCTTCCCAGTTTGTTCAGTTCCCCGATCTGTTGGATATGATTGTTACTTAAATTTAATTCTTTTAATGCAAAAAATTTATCCAACCCTTGCAGATTTTTAATTCCTGCTTCGCTACAGTTGAGCCTTGTCAGATCTTCTGCTTTGGTTATTTGCAGGTCAAAAATTGTTTGAGTGACGCATTCCGCCAAAGCCACATCTACAATCTGAAAATCTTTAAATACGCCCGCAGGCATATAAACGGTGCGGTCATTTAAACTCACCGAGTAATTTTTACATGCCGTAAAAGTCGTGGCCATCAAAATGAGTAGTAGGATTTTATACATTTGTGAAACCTGTCCAGAGGATAAGAGTCCGAGTTGTTATGCTGGCGCCGTATGTTTGCTTTTGTTAAGTTGGCGAGACTTCAAGGTATAACAACTCAGGCAGTAATGACAAATAAATGGATTGTATGGTTCATAGTTTAAAATACAATTCATTGTTATTATACATTCAGCTGAAATTCATCGAATTATTTTACATTAGACCTCAACTTCAACTCCATTAACAGGAAATCATCATGAAAGCATTGTTAGTTGCCTTCTTATCCGTTTCATTATTTGCTTGTACAACGGTTGATCCTTACACCGGCGAACAAAAAACCAGTAAAACAGCGAAAGGTGCTGGCATAGGAGCAATTGCTGGTGCGGTGTTGGGCGCCGCAACCGGCGACAATGCCAAGGATCGTCGCGAGCGAGCGTTAAAAGGCGCAGTGATTGCGGGTGGCATTGGTGCCGGTGTTGGTAATTATATGGATCGTCAGGAAGCCAAACTGCGTCAGGAATTACAAAGCACCGGTGTTCAAGTTAGACGTGAAGGCGATAATCTGGTGTTGATCATGCCGGGTAATATTACTTTCTCATCCGGTAATGCTGATATTCGTGCAGACTTTTATGACGTGTTGAATTCAGTTGCAAAAGTGCTGGTTGAATTTAAAGAAACCTCAATCAAAGTCAGTGGCCACACAGATTCAACTGGCGGCGATAAAATTAATATTCCTTTGAGTCAAAATCGTGCTGACAGTGTTGCGCGATATTTGCGTACCCAAAAAATCAGCAGCAGCCGTATTCAATCCTATGGTTATGGTTCCCAATATCCTGTTGCCAGCAACTCAACAGAATCGGGCAAGCAGGCCAATCGTCGTGTAGAGCTGGAATTAGTTCCAAACGCTGAATAGATTTCTATTATTCAATAAAAAAACCACCTCATGCAGGTGGTTTTTTTATATC
>CBFGPN010000201.1:0-6775 GCA_965650675.1 uncultured Cellvibrio sp. | reverse complement strand
CCCTTTTTCAAAGTGGGGAACCCTAGACTGGGCAGCAATGCCCACAATGAAATATTAACCGAGAAGTGAATTAGATGTTGTTGCAATTGTTGAGAGGATTAGTGTCAGGGATTATGTTGCTGTTGGCAGTGCCGGGATTTGCGCAGCAAAGTTTTTGTGATCTGGATAATTTGTTGGAATGTACCCAGTTGTCAGCACAGAAATTGGCGAGTGAGTATCCACAAACTTTTAGTTTGAAATCGGGTCAGTTAGAAGTTCGCAACAAGTCATCGCAATTGCGCCTGGCTTTATTGACTGAAGAAAATCTGGAGTCGCATCCGGATGAGCGACTGACTTACCCGATTCAATATTGGCCATTCCGCAATTGGTTGTTGGTAAAACAATTTGCTGACGGCGGTGAAACCCAAATTTTTGAATTGATAGATTTAGGGCGTGAGTTCAAAAAAACGGAATTAAATAGCAGCCCGGTTTTTTCGGCGGATGGCAAACGCCTGTTGAGTTATGCTGCCGATATTTATGCAGGTTTTGCCGCTAACGGAATTGCCATACACACCATCACCAGTGAAGGATTAACCGAAGAATTCAAACTGGATGAAAACTGGGGCGTGGTTGATGCCAAGTGGAATGGCGATCATGAAATTGTCTTATCGACAATAGAATTGTGTGAAGACGCCAACGCAACTCGCAATGAAAATGGCGAATGTTTGGCTCAAAAGAAACTCACATTGGTGAATAACCAATGGCAATTAACCACTAACTAATCAAGATTATGGCGCTAATCAATATCACATCACCCCACGCTCGCGGGGCCATATCGACCGGCGAATTGATGCGCCTGGTGATCTACGCCACTATCCCTGGTATTGCCGTACTCGCCTGGTTTTTTGGCCCGGGAGTCTTTATCAATTTGGTGTTGGCCTGTGTGTCTTGTGTTGGATTTGAAGCACTGGTGATTAAATTACGCAATCGCCCGGTTGGATTTTATCTAAAAGATTGCAGCGCATTGGTCACTGCAATTTTAATCGCCGTTTCTTTGCCGCCTTATTGCCCTTGGTGGTTAGTGGTTGCAGGAAGCTTCATTGCCATTATTTTGGCAAAACAACTTTACGGTGGCATGGGTTTTAATCCGTTTAATCCGGCAATGGTCGCTTACGTGTTATTGTTGATTTCATTTCCGCTGCAAATGACAAGCTGGGCAACACCCTCACCCATGCTGGCGGATAGCCAAACCTTACCCGGCTTTGTTGCCGCACTCGAAAAAGTTTTTTTCGGTTCACCGATTGATGCTTATGCATCGGCAACGGTTCTGGATTTAATGAAACAAAATTCCGGATTGGTGTTGGACGAACTCTACGCAAAAGAACCTGCATTCAACACTGGTGTTTGGGCCGGTGCCGGTTGGGAGTGGGTGAATCTGGCATTTTTAATCGGCGGATTATTTTTACTCTACAAAAAAGTATTCACCTGGCATGCACCGATTAGCATGTTGTTGTCATTGACAATTGTGTCCGCGATTTTTTATGACGCAGGCAGTTCACAATCCAGCGGCTCACCTTTGTTTCATCTATTTTCTGGCGCCACTATGTTGGGTGCATTTTTTATTGTGACTGATCCGGTTTCATCTGCCGTAAGTATTCGCGGCAGAATTATTTATGGCGCACTGATTGGTTTGGTCATTTACGTAATTCGCGCCTGGGGAACCGGTTATCCCGACGGCGTGGGTTTTGCTGTTTTATTATTAAATTTCGCAGCACCTTTTATTGATTACTACACCACGCCACGAACCTATGGCCATGCAAAACCCCGCAAGGCCACCGAAAAACCACAAGCCAAAGATGGAGGCCACTGATGCTCGGGCAATCCATCAGTAAAAACAGTTTGATATTGGGTGTATTTGCATTACTCGCTGCGGCTGCTTTGGCTCTGGTGAATTTAGGCACCCAGGATCGAATTGCCAAAGCTGAACGTGCCGCAAAACAAAAAGCCCTGTTTGAAATTGTACCCGCCGATCAATTGGATAATGATTTACTGCAGGACACTATCAAGCTTCCATCACTGACTCACGAACACCTGGGCGTCGATGCCAATCAACCTGTTTACATCGCACGACGCCAGGGACAAGTTACCGCATTAATTATTCCCGCTATGGCGCATGATGGCTATAGTGGCGATATCGCCATGATCGTAGGCGTCAATCGCGACTTAACTATTGCCGGCGTCCGGGTCATCGCCCATAAGGAAACACCGGGGTTAGGCGATAAAATTGAAATTAAAAAATCCAACTGGATTTTAAATTTCAACGGAAAAAGTTTACAGGCACCTGTTATCAGCGAATGGCTGGTGAAAAAAGATGGTGGTATATTTGATCAATTCGCTGGCGCCACGATTACACCGCGCGCTGTGGTGAAAAAAATTCGTGACGTTTTGGAATTTGTACAAGCACATCCTGAATTATTTGATACACCCGCACCCAACGGTGAACATCATGAGTGAAGTTAATTACAGTGACATTATCAACAAAGGCCTTTGGTCCAACAATCCGGCATTAGTACAGCTATTGGGATTATGTCCACTGCTCGCTGTAAGTTCGTCGGTGGTTAATGCTTTGGGATTGGGTATGGCAACCTTGCTGGTATTAACCATCACCAATTCAGTGGTGTCACTCATTCGCAAACACGTGAGCGATGCCGTTCGCTTACCGGCTTTTGTCATGATTATCGCTGCTGCTGTAACCTGCACCGAATTACTGATGAAAGCTTTCACTTATGAGCTGTATCAAATTCTCGGATTATTTATTCCGTTAATCGTAACCAACTGTGCTGTCTTGGGCCGCGCCGATGCATTCGCCAGCAAAAACAAATTAATCCCTGCTGCATTCGATGGTTTTATGATGGGTTTGGGATTTTTATTGGTATTGGTTTGTGTAGGCGCGGTGCGCGAACTGTTGGGCACCGGCCATTTATTTGCCGATATGCATTTGCTCTTCGGTGAAATTGCACGTGATTGGCAACTCAATATTTTTGGTAAAGATTATCCCAATGTGATTTTTGCTTTGCTACCGCCCGGTGCATTTATTGTGGTGGGCTTTTTAATTGCTGGAAAAAATTCCATTGATTCGATTTTGAAAGCCAGAGCAGAGGCTAACAAAAGTAAACCGGTTAAAGGTAGTAAAAGAGTTAGAACTACCGGGACTGTTGCGTAAAATTTTTTTAAAACAAACCCCACTCTAGTCCTCCCCTTCGTAAGGGGAGGGAACTTTACTCCCTGCAGAATTGCAGGGAGTTGTTCCCCACTTTGAAAAAGGGGGGTTAGGGGGGATTTAACATGTTCGCAAAATTTTCAATCTCAAATCCCTCCCCCGCCTCCCTTTTTCAAAGGGAGGAGCCAATCCTCTCCCCTTACGAAGGGGAGGGCTAGGGTGGAGTTTGTTTCACCTTGCAAATCCAAACGAGGCAAATCATGTTCAACATTAATCAAGCCGAACTTATTGCGATTTATCACAAATTTATCGAACCCTGGAGCATCAAAATATTAATTGCCTTGACTATATTTTTGGTTGGCCAATTGGTTGCCAAATATGTCAGTCGCGCATTGGGTAAGGTTTTGAGTCATACCAAGCTGGATAAAATTCTGGTCGATTTTATTCAATCACTGATTCGCGCTTTGTTGTTGATTATTGTATTGGTCGCCGTACTGGATCAGTTAGGTGTAAATACCAACTCGGTCATCGCGGTTCTGGGTGCAGCCGGTTTAGCAGTTGGTTTGGCACTACAAAGTTCTCTACAAAATTTTGCAGCGGGTTTTATGTTACTGATTTTTCGTCCGTTTAAAGATGGCGATTTTGTAGAAGCCGCCGGAACATCCGGCATGATTGAAAAAATTGGTATCTTTTCAACCATTATGCACACTGGCGACAACAAAGAAGTCATTATCCCGAACGGTGCTATTTATAGCAGCAACATTATCAATTACTCCAAACGCTCGACCCGTCGTATCGATATGATATTCAGCATCAGTTACAGCGATGATTTGCGTGTTGCACGCGATGTACTGACAGAAGTGATTGAAAACGAAGCGCGCATTTTAAAAGATCCCGCACCTTTAATTGCCGTCGGTGAACTAGGTGCAAACAGCGTCGATTTTTTTGTGCGTCCCTGGGTAAAAACAGAAGATTATTGGGATGTGAAATTTGCCGTCACAGAAAGAGTAAAAGTTGCATTTGATGCAGCTGGCATCACCATTCCCTATCCACAAATGAATATTCATTGGGACGGAAAAGAATTCAAAATGGATCAGTCTTGAAAAAAATTTAAAAACCCTGGTCATAAAAAAAGCGAGCTTTCATGCTCGCTTTTTTTATGATCTGATAAATTACTCGGTAACCTCTGCTTCCATTTCAGAATCCATCTCTTCCGGTGCAACCTCGCCATCAGCCGGGACACTTTCATCGCTCGGTGCTTCCTGACTTTGTTGCGCAGCCATACCCATAGCTCCCATCATTAACAAAGGCATATATTGTTCTGCCGGAATAGTTTGTGTCCCTATAACAACCTGTGTGTCTTTCAGATTGGCTTTT
The DNA here is from genome assembly GCA_965650675.1 of uncultured Cellvibrio sp. GTDB lineage: Bacteria > Pseudomonadota > Gammaproteobacteria > Pseudomonadales > Cellvibrionaceae > Cellvibrio. Next base: position 2,199 of record CBFGPN010000201.1, on the reverse strand, counting down.
AAATTGTAGGTGCCATTTTCTTTGGTTACATAAGTGCCAACCAAAGGTTCCACTTGTGCTGCCATAGGAGTTTGATTGACTATGGATTCACTCACCGAAATATCCAGATTTGCAGCAAACAAGGCCAACATCTCTTCAGGCGTTTGCAAATCCATCAAATTTTTTCCTTCGGCATTGGCATGGTATTGCAAATTAAAATCGCCTTTTAATTTGCCTTCCATAAATTCACTGCCCATAGCTAATTTCAACTCTACCCCATCAGCCAACAAACCCGTTAATGCAGGCATCAACTTTTCCATTTGCTCAACAGGATCCACTGCACTGCCCATAGACTCATAAAGATTTTTGAGTGCCGCAACTGGAACATTATTAAATTCAACCTGATAAAAACTGTTATTCACTTCAAGTGGCCCTGAAAATTTATCCAGACGTATGGCAACCAAAGTATTCATATTTTTATCGTTTAATTGTTGTTTTTGCTCTATGGTTAAATTTTCCAGAATTGCTGACACACCAAGAGAATTATTGACACTGATTTTTTTGGTGCCCAAATTCATATTCGCCATAGGTACACCTGCTTCAACATAATGCTGTTCCAATTTTCCAGTCCATGGCTCCATGCTTACCTCTGTTGATTCATCTTTTATGGATACCGCACCAATTGCAATTTCACTGTTCAAATTCGGCGCCATCATATTTTTAAAATCACCTGAAAAAGTAATAACCGATTTATCGATTGTCACTTTGGTAGATTCCGCCGTTGAATTAATCGCTTCAAGCGTCCAATTTCCTGAATAGGTTTTATCAAAACCATAATTTGCACTCAACAAACCAATCGAATCACCAAAAAGGTCTGTTATTTTTTTATCTGCTTCTGCGTCACCGGTTTTCAAAATAAAAGTCGATTGAGAAGAATAAGCACCTATTGAAAATCCATTCAAAAATAACAGTGGACCATGTTGGACTTTGGAATGGATTGCCACTACCAGATTATTCAACACAGGATCAGCACCCGCCAAACGAACACTAACATCCATACGGCTGCCAAATATCCCTCTGGAAAAATTTGTCATTTCCATTTTGAAGCCATTTAATTTCGACGCATGTTTTTCATGAAATGCAAGTTGTTCTTTTATGGAGTTTTCAGCAACAAAACCCAGTGAAAAGCATATTCCTATATAAACCAGTAACACACCCACCAATGCAGCCAATATTTTTTTCATGTGGAAATCCTTAGAAGTTAATAAATTGTGGGTCTGAAACACCCCGCAGCATCATATATAAATCGGCAGACCCAAGAAACTGCCACCAAACAAACTGTCATCCGAAAATTCGCCTTGACGCTCGCCGCTGGCACTTTTACCCTAGTCGGCCTTTTGATTGTCGAGGTTTGAGCGGGTCATGACTTACTGTGTTGCCATAAAAGTAAATGCGGGTTTGGTGTTCTGCTCAGACTCCCGAACCAATGCCGGTGTTGATCAAGTCAGCACCTACAGCAAGATGTACCATTTTGGCATCCAGGGAGACCGTCAGATTGTCATTAATTCCGCAGGCAATCTGGCCACAACCCAATCTGTCATCGCCAAAATCCGTAAAGACATAAAAGATGGAGCCGATACCAGCCTGGCAACGCTCGGCAACATGCATGACTGTGCCGATTATCTGGGTGACATTAGCCAATTGGTACAAGAAAAACACGGCCATGGTAACAACAGTATCTTCGAAGCCAGTTTTTTAATTGGTGGGCAGATAGGCACAGATACCCCGGGCCTGATGCTGGTCTATCCACAAGGTAATCACATCACCACCTCGGATCACACACCTTATTTGCAGATAGGCGAAAGCAAATATGGTAAACCGATTCTCGACCGTATCCTGAAACCTGAAACAGGTCTGGACACCGCTGCCCTCTGCGCACTGGTTTCAATGGACTCCACCATGCGTTCCAACCTCACCGTTGGCCCACCGATAGAGCTGATGACCTACGCGACCGACAGCGGATTTATGCGGCACTGCAATTTCGAAGCTGACAATGATTACCTGCGCGACCTAACCAAATCCTGGGACAAACTCATCGTTGAAGCATTTTTGCAATTACCTGCCGTGGGCTGCCTTGAAGATTCACATATAAATCTATAAAACAACATAATAGCCATATATATAGATATTTGATTGTCTACCCAAGCATAAACTTGTGCA
>CBFGPN010000200.1:0-6794 GCA_965650675.1 uncultured Cellvibrio sp. | reverse complement strand
CCGCGCGTTTGTGCTGTGCCAATAAAAGTCCAAATACCAACGCACCCAATTCTGAACTTAAACCCACAGATTCAAACCCATAACCGCCACAGACCAATGCCAAAAACAACCCCAACAACACCAGCAACTCACCGTGACCACTTAAATCCAGTAATCGATAAAATACCGGGCGCAATAATGGCAACAAAAAAATTAACAGCGCCCAGGGGGATGGAATTTCTCCGGTCATTACTGTCATGATCAATAAAGCAATGACATCTTGCAGAATTAAAATCCCTATAGCGACACGCCCGTGAAAGGCACGCAGCTCGCGTTTTTCTTCAAGAATTTTTGCGGCCAATACGGTACTGGAAAAAGATAAACCACATGCCAATAAAATCGACTTGACCAACGACAAATCAAACAACAACAAAGCAACTGGAAGATAAAAAGCAACACTGAAAAGAAAATGCAATAAACCAACACCGATTATTTCTTTCTTTACCAAACTGCCTGCACGTAATTTAAGGCCGATGGTAAACATTAATAAAAGCACACCCAAATGGGCAATTTCATGTAAACCTTGTTCGGCTTCCAGCGGTAAATTTAATGAAGGACCGGCTGCATGCAAACCAAATCCCGCCAACAGATAACCCACCAGGGGAGGCAAGCCAACAAGACGGGCAACCAATCCCAACAAAAACGCTACCGAAATCCAAAGTACTAACAGCATAAAAACCTTGTCATTAAATGAATTATTTATTCAACCGCCATGCAACTTGCACAAACCGGATTTTACCCAATATCTGAAATATTTCTGCAATCTGTTAGACACAAAAGCTTCATCAAACTGTCGTCCGATAGTCATATTCGTCGTCAAAAATAGCACCCATTCGTGAAGTAACTCACGCAATTAACTGTTTATTTAACCGATGAGAGACTATGTCCATGAAACTGAAGAATCTGTTTGCACTGAATCTGATGGCAGCAACACTCGCCGCCTGCGGTGGTGGTGATATTAACCTGAATCCATCCAATACCGTCACTGATTCAAACAACACCACCAACAATAACAACGCTCCTGTCGTTACGGTGAACCCTTGCGCAAAATACACTAAAGATGGACAAGAATTCGCCGGTGTACAAAGCGGCAACAACTGTACTTACGGCGCAACCTTCGCATCCAGCAGCAATGAAGTCACAGTCAATCTGTTTATTCCCGAGTTAGCCAACAATGGTGTGCATTTGTTCCAGGGTTCTTTGTTTATTGGTGGCGATGTTGACACTAACGCCGCTTTGGCTGGCAAACCCATTCCTCAAGAAGGTGAAGGTCCAACATTAACTATCGCAGCGGGTGCAAAAATAGCATTTGAGCGCGGTGAAGATTACGTTCGTATTGCACGTGGTTCGCAAATTGTTGCCGAAGGCACTGCCGCAAAACCCATTATTTTTTCTGGCAAAAAAGATTTGATCGACAACGCTGCCACTATTGCAGACCGGGGCTTGTGGGGTGGAATTCAAATTAACGGTAATGGTATTACCAACAAATGTAACGATACACAACGTCAACCTACCGCTAATAATGTTCACGGATGCCATATACTTTCTGAAGGTTTGCCAGGTACTTATGGTGGCAATAACAATGCAGAAAGCTCAGGTACCTTACGTTATGTGCAAATCAGACATGCCGGTTATAAAGTTGTTGAAGGTAATGAATTGAATGCATTGACTCTGAATGGTGTCGGCTCAAAAACAATTATCGATTATGTTCAAGCTTACTCGGCTCAAGACGATGGTTTTGAATGGTTCGGCGGCGCCGTGAGCGCAAAACATTTGGTTGCTGTTGGTACATCAGATGACTCTTTCGATTTCACTGATGGATATGTTGGCAACATTCAATATGCATTATCAGTTCATCCCAATGGTGTCGGCGGCAACAACTGCATAGAAGCTGACAATACCGGTGGCGGTCGTGCTGATGACATAGCGCCTTTAACAAAATTGCGTATTTCCAATTTAACCTGTGTCACCAATAACTTGACCCGCAATACAGGTACGACACCTTCACCCGATGGCGATTCATCAGGTTTATTAATTCGTGAAGGTATGTTGATTGAGTTGTACAACAGTATTGTCACTTCAAACCAAACTGGCATGAGTTCCAAAACTTTATTCAACTTCCACGATACTGAAGGCCCACAAACGATCAAAGCTGCAGTTGATGGTTGGACTGTTGCCAAGAGTAATGTATTCGCAGGAACTGCCGGTGTAACCGCAACCAAAATTGATCCAACCAACAGTACCTTTGTTGTTGCAACCTGGTTCGCTACTGCACCTAACACTGACAATACAATTCTCACGGGCACCAGCCTTTCAGCAAATTTGTTAAAAGATTTGGCAACCAATGACAAAGCTTATTTAACACTGGCCACATTAACTGACGCAGCAAGCGCCGCAATTACCGCACCGGTGTACAACGTCAGCATGTTAAGCAACAGTTTCACTGCCGGGGCAGTACCTGCAACCGGTGCAGCAGGCAGCAGTACCTTCTTCACAAATCCTACTCACATTGGTGCTGCATCAGAAACCAATAATTGGGTAACAGGTTGGACAGTTGGGCTGTAAATCCAACATCAGGGAATTGACAAATGAGAGGCACCTGCGGGTGCCTCTCGCACGAATGAAAACTGAATTTGTTGAGAACTAAGATGCAAAAACTGAATTGTAAACCCAGCCGACTTTTTATTGCGATTACCGCAGCGAGTTTGGGCTTTGGTCATATTGCAATTGCGCAAGAAAATTCCGAAGAAATAAAAAAAGAAACAGCCGATGTTTCGCTGCCTGTGCTGGAACCGATTGAGGCACCGGTAGTGGAAGAAATGTTAATTCTTGGTCGCCAACAAAGTGCTGCGCAATCCATTATGAGCGAGCGATTGGAACAGGCTTTTTCAGCAGATTTGCTAGGTTCCGAACAAATGACTCGCACTGGCGATAGTAATATCGCAATTGCGTTAACTCGTGTAACCGGCGTTACGCTGATTGACAATAAATATGTGTATGTACGCAGTTTGGGTGAACGTTATTCCAGTGTGACATTAAACGGCGCCATGGTGCCCTCACCTGAATTAACACGAAATGTTTTACCGCTGGATTTAATTCCGTCTTCTATCGTGGAATCACTAAAAGTTCAAAAAGCTTATTCACCGGACTTGCCTGCACACTTTGGTGGTGGCGGTGTTGATATTCGAACCAAACCGGTTCCCGATGAATTTCTTTTTAATATTTCGCTTGGCACCGGTATGAATACCGAAAGTGATGACGGACTCAGCCACAACAGTCATGGTATTGATGAGCCTATGCCACAAACCATCCGAAATGCATTGGATACTTATCAAGGTAAAATAGATCTTCAGGATCTCACGACATTTATCCAACGCCAAAATCCGGGTTTCACTTTTTCGCAAGCCAATTCAGAAGCCTTGTCAGTCAGCCGCGATTTAATTTTGTCATTAAATCGCGATGTGCAACCCAAACATCGTGCATTACCGGCTGACTATTCCAATTCAGTTGGCATAGGTAATTCGTGGGATCTGAATGATGATGTTGTATTGGGCGGCGTTGTCAATTTTTCGCAAGACAGTAAATGGCGCAATAAAAATCAGGTAGAACGCAATGTCGGTGCACCCGATACCAATTACTCCACAACCCGACGTACAGCCGAAGAAACGCGTCAGGTGATGTCATTAAATTTGGGCGCAACCTATCAGGATGAACACAAAATCCAGATCGGTGTTTATCAAATTGAAGATATAGATGACGAAGCTTCCATTGAAAATGGATTCAACAATAACCTGCCATCGTCAGGTAATGTTGAATTTAATCATTACGATACTCGCATAGAAAAACGTCAACTGGAATTAGGGCAAGTATTGGGTGAACATTCATTTGATTTATTCAATGGCGATATTATCGACGACATTAACATTGATTGGTTTTACTCGAATTCAACAGCAACTACGGATGTTCCCAATCACGCCAGTGTGAAAGGCAATAACACTCTTGACCCCAACACAGGTGAAATTATCAGCAGTCAATTATCACCTGCCGCTGCCATGGCCAGTTTTGAATTTTTAAATCTGGAAGATGATGTAGAAAGTTACGGATGGAATGCCAAATTACCGCTTAATTTTGAACGCATGAAATTGGAATTATCAGCCGGTTATAGTTACAACGATAAAACACGTGAATATTATGCATACACTATTAATGTGAATGGTCTTGGCTTGTCATCCAGTGTGTTGGCCGGCAATATTAATAGTGCATTGAGTGATAATAATATTCGTAATAATCCTTTTACGCTCGATGCTGGCGGTCAATTCGGAACGGAAAGTTACATTGCGGCACAAATGAATGAAGCCGGATATTTCATGCTGGATGCCACCTGGAACGACACCTGGCGTTTTACTGGTGGTGCACGTAGCGAAACTTTCCGTCAGGCATTACTACCATTGGATTTACTCGATTATTCCGGCGTCAGTTTGCAGCAATTAATTATTGATTTGCAGGATCCGGATCAAACCTATGCTATTCAAGATGATTCATGGCAGCCATCTCTGGCGGTGACTTACATGAACGAAGGATTCATGAATACCGAAGTTTTCCAATTGCGTTTCAGTGCCAGTCAAACATTGGTCAGACCGGATCTACGCGAAGTGTCAGATGTGGTTTACATTGATAGTGAATATGGTTGGAAAGTGAAAGGCAATAGTGGTTTGGTTTCCTCTGATATCACACATTTCGATATTCGCGGCGAATGGTTTTTTGATGATGGCAACAATTTTACGGCATCACTTTTTTATAAAGATATTGAAAATCCAATTGAATCTTCCCGCACCCCGGGTTCTGACGATGATGTGGTGTTAACTTTCGAAAATGCTTTATCCGGTGAAATTTATGGCTTGGAAATGGAAGCATTGCGCGATCTCGGCAGCGGCTTTTTTATCTCATCCAATATCACCTTAAGTGAATCGGAAATTGAATCAGATTTAACGCAAAACTTTACGAATCCAGTTCGTCCTATGACAGGACAATCTGAATATGTAATCAATACACAATTGGGCTTTGATTCACCCGATGGGCAGCATGCTGTATCACTGATCTACAATCTGTTTGGCGAACGATTATTTTTCGCAGCACGTGGCACAGGACAGGAAGATGCCTACGAACAACCGTTCAATTCTTTGGATGTGACTTACACCTGGATGCCAACTGACAACATTTCAACCCGTCTCAAACTTAACAACCTGTTAAACGAGGAGCGTATTTTTGAACAAGTGAGTAGCTCTGGTCAAAACGTTGAAATTTTAAAACAGGACGTTGGTGTTAGCGTAAGTGCTGAATTGAAATACTCTTTCTAGTTGACCCCTCACCACCGACTTTAATCCCCCGCAATGGGGGATTTTTTATTACAATCATTCAGGAAACAGTTGAAACACTGCAATTTGAACCGATATAGTCATTACCTTTCATCAGGCTATAAGGTATGCAATGAACGCCATCAAATTAAACGGAAACGATATTTACCCATCCAAAATCGTCTGTATCGGCAGAAATTATGTCGAGCATATTGAAGAATTGAAAAATGAAATACCAACTGAGCCGGTGATTTTTATCAAACCCAATTCAGCCATTTCGAATCAACTCTGCTGTACTCATCAACAAGATGAAATCCATTACGAAGGCGAAATTGTTTTTTTAGTCGAAGCAGAAAAATTATATGCTGTGGGTTTTGGTTTGGATTTAACCAAAAGGGAAATCCAATCACATCTGAAAGCCAAGGGGCTTCCATGGGAACGCGCAAAAGCGTTCGATGGCTCTGCCGTGTTCAGTGATTTTGTTCGCTTTGATGGAAAAATTGAAGATTTACGAATGGAACTATTGATTAATGGCAAACTGATTCAACAAGCCAGTTATGATTTAATGCTAAACAAACCACAAGATTTACTGACTGAAATCAACACTTTTTTATCACTGGAAGATGGCGACCTGATTATGACCGGCACTCCAAAAGGGGTTGGCAAGATCAATGCAAATGATCTGTTTTCAGGAAGAATTTTTCAGAAAAATGATCTGTTGATCGAATCAACCTGGGTGGCAAAATAGTTCGTTACCTATCTGTTATCAACTTGATGCAAGCAACTGATTGCCTGGGAAAAAATCGGTGTTTGATTTTTTGCAGCCATGACTTTCTAACGAAACGATGATCAAATAGTTGCAACTCCAACTGAACATTATCGACAAGTTTTGTGCACTCAAATTGCAAACGATGACACAGGGATGTTATTTCCGCCGCATTGAGCTGTATGGTTTTTTGCTCAAACAACATCATCATGGATTCGCCCTGCCAATAATTGGCCAGGCTTTCGGTTTGATTCCAACCAATTAACTCGAAATTATCGATTCTCGGCAAAATTGTCCGGGTTTTTTCAATCACATTTTCTTCATCCAACATTAGCCAGTGAAACCGTGGCCAATCCAACGCCGATGACAAGCGATGAAATCGGGTACTGAAACCTGAACCCACTTCGATTATTAAGCACTCCGGATATTGCTGCAAAAAAGTCAGACAGGCTTTATCAATCCAGCAACTTTGTATCGCCTGCAAACGATTTTGTTCATTAAAAGTAAAATGTTTTTCGATGGCAAAACCCAATCGCTCCAACAAAATTTTGGCTGCCGGATCAGGTATGGCACCCAATTGTGATAAATAGTTTTGCGCCCGCCATTGCAGATCCAGAATATCCGCTCCGGTCTTG
>CBFGPN010000199.1:0-6821 GCA_965650675.1 uncultured Cellvibrio sp. | reverse complement strand
TGTTTTCCGGGAACTTCCATACCGACCAAATAACTGGTTAACATGAGCAGGGTGTTTTCATAATGCCTGGAAAACCAATTGAGATTCGGATTTTGCTGAACTTTTTTATCATTACCCAAGGCATAACAACCCGTAAATTCCTGACCTTCAAATAAATTTTCGATTTGCCAATTTTTGGCATTTTGCCGGATGGATAGTGCAGATACATCCTTACCGGAACCTGCTATTTGGGGATTTTCTGTTCGCTCATATTTAAGCCGCAATAAAACTCTGGATTGATCTTTGAGTTCAAGACTACCCCTGGTGGTTGATGATTCAACAATTTCCAAAGAATAAGGAACATTCACAAAAATGGTGTTATGAAATTCAACATTGATACGGGTTAAATTTAACTGATCACAGAAACGTGTGTGAGATAAACATTTTAATACAGCCAATATTCCAAACACGACACGCTGCCCGAAGGGAGTTTTATAAGCATAGGATTTATCCATGTGCAGCGGATTGTAATCTCGACTCAGATCAGCGAAAAAATCCAATTCATCAATTGAAAAATCGATCCTGGTATTAAGAGTAGTCATTTAAATTCTCCTTTTGTAATCAATATTAACTGTACAATCTATGAAAAATTTCTTTTTCATTGATATCGAGTTTCACGTTTTTAGGGTACACCACAGCAACGACTGTATTTTTAAATTTCCAGGCAACAGCCTGATACTGATAAAAATGAGTAAATTGGCAATTAAGTCTATTGTGTTGATATTGATGATCGTAAGTTTCATATATATCAAAGGAAGTCGTTAAACCTGTCTTCAATACTTTTGATAAAGCTTCCTTGATACACCAAAGTTGAAATAATCCCGCGACATAAGGAATATTCATTTCTTTCAGGGATTCTATTTCAGGTGCAATCATCTGGCTTTCAACAACTTTATAATTAAGGTCATTGAGCGTTTCGATATCGATCGCCATAGGATGTGTCGATGGAAATGCTATCGCAACCGCGATGTTCTTTTTATGACTGATTGAAACGTCAAAATTTACTGGCGCATCCACCACCGGTTGGTTGAAACAACCACGAGCAATGTTAATTTTTTTAAAATCGGCTTCTGACTGCAGAAGCTTTAATGCCGATTTTGCTACAAATCGACCCGCAGCAAATTCAACTGAACGATCAGGGTTGGAGATCCGTGCAATATAATCCAGTTCGTTAGCATGTAAAAATTGCTGACTTTCTGTCAGCAATCGAAACTTATCGTTAACAAAATACAGGGACACCGCAACCGGAATCGTAAACCCTTTGTATTTACAATCACAGAGCCCTGCATATTGATATTCATTTTCCGTTGAAAACATAGCCTTTACCTATTTAAAGATCCTTTTGAAAAAACTTCTCTATCAAGCCGCTGCTGCAGCCTTGTTATGGTTTTGAATTGCTGCCAGCAATCCAGTTAATACTTGCCCTGGCCCTAACTCCAAAAACTGCATATCACCTTGCGCTTCCAGAAATGAAATAGTTTCTGTCCACTTTACTGAACTGGTAATTTGTTCAGTGAGAAATTTTGATATCTGGTCAGGCAAATAGGGTTTTGCCGTTACATTGGATATAACCGGAATTTTGCAAGGTTTAAACGTAAACTCTTTCAAAAATCCGGAGAATTCATCCCGTGCACTGGTCATATAACTTGAATGAAATGCTGCACTCACTGGTAACGGAATATACCGTATGTTTGCATTTTCAAATACATTTGCCGCTTGGGTAATCTGGCTGGCGTCTCCGGATAAAACTGTTTGCACAGGTGAATTGAAATTGGCTACTTCAATACGATCAAAATGATGATCGCGCAAAAGAGTTTGGATTCTGTCATAAGTTGTACCAATAACAGCGGCCATGGCACCGGATTTTGATTGACTCATCAGTTCGCCGCGTTTTTTTACTAACCGCACACCGGTTTCAAAATCAAATACACCCGCAGCAAACAAGGCCGCATATTCACCCAGGCTATGCCCTGCCAAAAAATCACTTTTTTTACTGGTGGTTTCGAAGTGTTTCAAATAAGCCAGAACCGATACAACAAAAATCGCTGGTTGGGTGTACCGGGTATTGTTCAATTGTTTATTGGGATCTTTTACACAAAGTTCGCGAATATCATAACCCAGAATATCACTCGCCCTGTTACTCAGGGTTTTAAAATCATTGAGCAGCTCTTCACCCATTCCTAAAAATTGAGATCCTTGTCCGGGAAACATATATGTCAACATGATGCAGCCTCTTGAAAGCGATAGTTGTGAGAAAAAATGGAATTTAACGATTGGTATTTAACCAAGTCGTCACCGAATGGCGACATGATGGTGTGAGTTTTAATATTGGTTCTTGAACCTAATCCGTATTTGACAAAATTAGCCAAGGTGCCCGATGGACCTATGTCAATAAATTGATATCCTCTTTCAGAGCGATTTATTGGATTTTCAAAAAAATTAACAACAGTGTCATAAAACATTATGGGATTGCGCACAATTTTCCAAATATCTTCGGCTATATAATCAGTGCGGGTATCCACAGCCATCGGAGAAATCAGTGGAATATTTGATTGATGAATCGATGCTTTTTCAACGATCTTGATGAAAACCGGTTTTAAATGATCAATCAATGAACTGTGAAATGGCTGTTTGACAGGAAGATAATCTGCAATTACTCCCCGCTTTTCAAAAAAATCTACGGCCTTTTCCAATTCAGCTGAACTACCTGAAACACAAAAATGCTTTTCAAAATTAATGCCGGCCAATTCCAGGTGACAATCTTGTAAGGCCAGTTGTTTGAATATTTTTGGATTATCCAGCACTGCCATCATTCCACCTGGTGGGCAGCGGCCCGATACCAGTTGCGCCTGGTTTACTACAACCTGCAGTGCATCTTCTGCTGAAATAGCACCACCAACAGTTAATGCTACCCATTCCCCCAGACTGGCACCGAGCAGATAACCTGGTCTGATATCGTTATGCAACAAACATTGTGCCAATGAATACTGCACCATAAAAAGAGCTGGATGCGTATATAAAATATTGTCAAATCGCTCCGGTTTGCGGGATGGACTTCCATAGAGAATATCTACAATTGATATGCCCAGAATATCTTTTGGAATTTCATCCAACTTATGCATCTGCTTTCGATACAGGGGGATACTTTCGTAAAATTCCCGTCCCATATTTAAATATTGTGATCCCTGGCCAGAAAACATAAAAACAATATTACTTCTCATATATCCTCCCGGATGGATTTCCCATTTCAACAATTTAAACAATAATGTCGCTTAACTGCCGACGTACCGAACGCTCCAATAATTCCGACTTGCCAATTCGCACAACCGATAAAAGTTCATGACCTGTTGGAATTTTTATATTTTCAAGCAACTCTTTTGCATACAAAGGTTGCTCCGTCACATAGGTAATCGGCATAACCCGATAATCCATTTCTGCAGAAGCAAGATACAATCGTTCAAGTAATCGCCCACCATTTAATCGTGATGTTGAATTGGCATTGGATGTTGTAATAACGGCCCATAAGGGAGTTGCCGAAAATAGTTTTAACATTAAATCCAACTCACCATTTCTTCCAAAATCACTCTTCATATCATCGGTAGTGATTGCATAACTAAAATATTGCTTGATTAAATTAGGTGCCGCAGAAGTATAGATAGAAATGCCATCGCGTTTTTTCAGCAGTTCTTCGCGGGAATAACGCCACCAGTTCAAACTGTCTGTATAAGCCTTATCATCTTTAACAAATGACTCTGCTGCTCTGGCATGTATATCCCGGATATCATTCCGCTTTGCTGCATCAGTAATCAATGTCAATTCCAATTCTGGAAAATCATTTAATTTATTAAAACTGGACATAACATCAGCATCAACAGGTTGGTCCTGATAGGTGTTGCGAGTCGTCTGGCGATTAAAAATAGCCTTAAACCTATTGATATCGGCTGTTGATTTTGTCGTTTTGGATGGCGTTAAATTAATTCTTGCTGCAAAACCATCTTTAACAAATTCATCCTCCGGTTGAATGGAAATTTCAGGCGAAAGCCCCAAATAATGTCCGGCCACATTAATATTTTCAATCGCACAACCCACAGACATCGCCATTAAACGACGATCCTGATCAGCGCTGCCAAGATTGCGATTAAAATCCGCATAAACATCAATCGTATTTTTATTGATATGAAACTTCCATGGTTGGGTGTTATGCGCACTGGCTGCCAATGATCCACAAAGCACCAAGTATTGCTCGTTTTCCAAAGCCCCCCTGGAAACTTTATTCCAGTATTGGTACGCGGAATTCGAATAATTCACTTTTCCGCCCGAGCTTATTCCAACAATTCCACAAGCTGCTGCACCTGTACCAATAACGGCTATTTTGATGAATTTTCTGCGACCTGAATTCGCCATATCCTTACTCCTGTTTACTGGAAACCAATTTCATAGTGTCTGATTGAAACGTCATTCGTAGAATCAATAATAATGAGAAAAACATGACGATACTGAATAAATGCTGCTCACCAAAAAATGTCATTAAAATAGCGGCACTGATTGGCCCGACTGCACACCCCAGACTAAACACACCTGTGAACATACTGCTGCCATTGTGCATATCAGATTGGGACAGTCTTTCACCAATCATCGCCAGAGTGATCGGGAAAAATGTTCCAAGGCTTAATCCCAATAACACAGCCGAAACAATATAGGTATATTGATGATTCACCATAGCGGCAACAATCAGGGTTAACAGCGCAACCGCAGTTGAAACAAAAATAATCAAATGACGCCCAAATTTATCGCCAAAATAAGAAACAGGAATCATGCCGACACCTGACGCGATCATGAATAAAGTCAAAGGGAAACCAATTAGATGTGTTTCTATCGCATGCCTTACCATCAGAATAGGCAAGAGAGTAACCAGTATCCCTTCCAGCAAACCGTAAATAAAAACACCGTGTAAAGGTATGGAGATTTTTTTAAATACATCGAGTGTATAAGAACAACGGTATTGCACCGAATGTTGTGGAATAAAAAACATCACAGCAAATACCGCCAGGAAAATACTGGCTGATCCATAAATAAACGCCATGGTTTGATCAACTGCATAGGTATAGCAACCAATTAACGGGCTTACCATAAAACCTATGCCAAATGCAGCACCATGCAAGGCAACAATTAAACCTCGCCGTTCGGAATTAGCATAAACATTAAGACCTGTTTGACCTGCAATCATGTAAAGGCAAACACCGGTTGCCATTAATGCCCTCAACACAAACCATGACAAAATATCACGCGTAAAAGGAAATAAAATGGTTGCAACACTGGTCAGACAAACACCAATAAAAATTGTCGCTCGCAATTCAAACCGGTTGATGCACATCGCTGCGACGGGTGCCATCAGTGCAATCATTAAATAATACAAACTGGAATTGGCACCGATAATGATTTGTTCAACACCGGATTGCTCCATCAACATGGAAATTAATGGATTGAATATTCCCATGGAAAAACCGGAGGCAAGCGATACCACATACAAACCAATGAGGGGTTTTGTAAACACTGTCGTTTGACAATTGTCCTGGTTCATTTAAGCAATCCTTTAAAAAGTATATTTAACAGCTAAGGTAACTCTGTCTGTCTTCCGATAATCGTAAAAATAAGCGTCTTCATTTGATGTATTGATTCCTGACAATGCCAAAAATATATCAATATCATCATTCACTTCATAAGATGCTTCCAACCTGAACATAGTGGCGGAATCATCAATTAATCTGTTCACCCAAAAAGTGGTGAGCAATCTGTCATTCATAAAATCACGGGAAATATAAACCGACACTTCTCTGGTCGTTTTATCATCCTGAAAAATTGTTGAATCATAATCCTCTATACTGGCTTCATAATATTCGAGGGAAATCAACATTTCTGACAAACCACTGTATTCCACACCGATCATTCCTTGTAAATAACCTGTTTCCACAGGTGCATTGATTAGCCCACTCTCCATCTGCCTTAATCCTGTTGATGCATCCTGACTGGTGAAAGATTTATCCATACTCTTTGCCATGTCATATTTCAATAACCAGGATCCCACAACAAAATTACCAAACAAACCAACACGTCGATATTTGTAATAAGCCGGTAAAAATCTTTCAGGATCACTGGCATTTTCCGGTATCACATAAGACAGCACCGGCATGTCATCGTAAAGCTCACCCGCAAAAAAACTGATATCACCAAATGATCGCGATATAAACAAACGGCTAATCACTTCAGGTTCCTGAAAACCTGTATCAGGTTCCTCTGCATCCAGCAGTTCAACGCCTGTCGATCTTAATGCCAGCATCGGGTCATACACAGATCCTTCATCACCAAATTCATGCGCCCTGAATTCCTGGATTGCAATCAGTGTGTATTCCCACCCCTCTTCATAAACAGTGAATTTGGTGGAACCAACAGGCAATCGTGCATCATCAACTTTTTGCAACCCCAACTCACGATAGTCACGTGAATTACCAATATCGCTTATTTGATTCCCTTCACTTTCACCCCAACTAAAATATTGTCGCCCTGCTCTCAGGTTAAACCATGAAGTTAAATCAAAATCCAGATAAGCTTCCTGCAAACGGAAATCTCTTTCATATATATCCAAGGCTGGCGCTGGAAATTTCTCTTTTCCTTCAATTTCATAAGCGGCATCATAAAAGCCAATGGTTTCAATTTTTGCTTTTACATTCTGTGAAATATTCACATCAACTCTAACACCAAGCTCTGTTTTTAATTGCGAAAAA
>CBFGPN010000198.1:0-6895 GCA_965650675.1 uncultured Cellvibrio sp. | reverse complement strand
AATTTGAAGTCAGTATTTCGCCAGTACGTGCAGATGATTTGCCATCTTTGATTCAGCAAAGTTTGGAATTGGAACCCATTGATCTGCAAACAGATAAAGATGTCGATATTTTGATTGCAGTTGTATTGGATGATCTGAATTTTTCAGTAATTGCCAGAAGATTGGAGCACAGGGGCGATGCACTTCTGCCGCATCTGGATGAAACTCTATTGAGTCCCTATAAACAACAAAAGCCACAGGATGAAGTGAATATCTGGCAAAAAGTCTGGGATTCAGCACAAAAAATTATCTATTTGCGCAGACCTGTCAGAGCAGCTGAAACCCAGGTGAGTGCTGTAGTGCTGGCTTCGGGTGATTATGAGAGTTTGCCGGTTTTGAGTACGACGGCTAGCTTTGATATCAACATTTTTACAAGACGCTTGCGCGATTCAGAATTAAAAAGCAGAAAAAAAGAAAATGAATTTAATGAAAAAATTAAAGAGCTCTTGGCTCAAATAGACGATTTGAAGAAGGGTAATAACAGTCATCTTGAAGAAGAAAAAGAACTGGTGCAAAAAGCCAGTGAAACAGTTGAAGCAACTGTTGGTGCCTTTGAAAAGCTTAATGAAGAATTGGATAAAAAATCGAAAAATCTGCAGGAAGATATTATTCAGTTAACAACGGAGCTGAATCTATTAAAAGGCGATGAATTGAAAAAAGCCAAAGAGGAATTGGCAGCAGCGATTACTGAAAACAAGAAGTTGCTGGATGTGCAGAAAGCATTGAAAACAGAAGTGGATGAATTAAAGAAAAAAATAAAAGAGCTGGAGTCTGGCGGTGCAGTGCCGGATACGGATGCTGAACAATTGAAACAGCAATTAACTTCACTGCAAAATCAGCTGGTGGGTTTGCAGGAATTTATTTCCGGTTTATGGAATTCACAGGAAATCAGGCTGGAAAAACTGTCGGTTTTATCCAAATTGCGCGGTACCAGTGACGATAAGGCATTGGATAGCCAACAAATGGTTATCAAAGAAGTTGAGCAAAATCCTGATTGGCAGCCACAATTAATACAACTCTTATCGTTGATGCATCCGCAATTTGATGATCTTAACTGGTTAAGTCTGAATTTTATTTTCAATAATAAAATGCAGGATAAAGCGATAGAAATCCTTATAAAAAATCGGGACAGTGGTTATCTGGAATCCATGTTGGTTCTGGTAAAAGAATTGGAACTTCCGGATGAGTTACGTGAAGCCTGGCAAAAAATGTCTGAAAAATCACGGATTTTGCGCTTCTCGCCTGCTGCAATAAACCAGATAAAAGTGTTGAAAATAACCCAGCTGCTACCAGCTAGCCTGGATATTGCCGATGAGCATCGCGCTGCAATCAAAAATGCGGTGTCAGCTGATTCGGGTTTATTAAAACCATTAAGTCAGTTGAAAGCAGTTGTCGGCGAAGATTATCAACCGCTTTTATGGGCAACCTTACCCGGAATTATTGAAAGTGAAAAATTACCTGAGTTTCTTGAATTTGTTCTGAAGCTTGTGGAAAAAAATCTTCCCTTGGGATTGGGTGTTGCCTCTACCAATAATCGTTTCAAAATTTCCGTCGCCCTGCGCAATGAATGGGCTGAAATTGATTTGCAGCTTTGAGCAGGGGCATCATTATGAGTAAATCATACATCACCATTTCACCCGTAATTGCCGATAACAATACCAATCGTCTTAATTACATTCCTGGCCGAACTTTATCGGAACAGGAATTTGATTTGATGCAAGTTTATGTTGATGAGCGATGCGAAGATTTATTGGTTGGACGAACGCCAGGTATTGTTCAGGGGCTTGATTTGGTGTTGCCCGAAAACATAAGCAAAGAAGCTATACAAATTAATCCAGGAATCGGAATCAGTTTTTCCGGAAAGGCGATTACCAATCGTTTGCCGATTCGTTTTTACTGGCAAGATTTGTATGAACAATATTTAGCTGAACAATCCTTATTGCAAAAAATTGATGACGGTATTTATTTTCTTAGCTTGCGTCGCACTATCCTGATATTTGAAGAGGCACAAAAGCAAGATCCCCACACCCGCACAGAATTAAACCCATTACGAGATACCCGATTGGAAACTCTGGCGCAAGTGACATTGCAGCCAGTGTGGTTTCCTGAAGATCAGATTAATGCAAGTCGCCAACGAATTGCTGTCACCATACTGCAGCAAATAATCGAGATGGAATCCTTTGGTGATTATCCTGATGAAATAAAATTGGCATTGGTCAAAATAAAAGACAATAAGCCTGAGTGGATGGACACAATTGCCGGACGGTTTCTTGCTCGTGAAAACCCGGTTCATTTCACGCTTATGGATTATTGGCATAGCATTCTCAATTCGGCATCACGGTTTCGTTTGGATGGTGATGCTGCTGAAATCAATACGGCTCACAATTTAAATCAATTGTTGGATATAAATTATTTGCCTGCTGCGGGAAAATTTCCTGCAGAACTGATTGGTCATTTGGCAGGTAGGCAGGCAACAAATCCCGTTTTGTGGTCGCGCCCGGAATTAAAATTCAAAGCTGATGGATTGCAGATCGAGATGTTACCTATCCCTGAAAATTCAGTACAGGGAATATTACAAAATGAATTGAGTCGTGGTGTTGTTGATTTATCTTCAGGTGCATGCGACAGATTAAGAATTTTGATTGCAGTTAATCAAAATGATTACCATCCAAAGTTAATGGATTTGCCAGAGATTGATATGGAACTAATAAAAAACTATTTGGTTAGCAAGCAAAAAGAAGCAGCGGAAGCTTATAAAAAATGGGAAAAAGCATATTACGATCTGTATGGTGGGTTGGAAAATAGTATTAATCTTGGTAATGATCAAGACAAGAAAAAAACAATTGAAAATTTCTCATCTATTTATTTAACCAACGTAACTAAAGTTGCGTTTTCAAATACATCAGCTGATCATAAAAAATTACTGCGGATTCCAGAGGTTGATACCAATAAACCGCTACGAGTTCATGAAAGTCTGAGAATGTTGGCAAATGGTAAAACAGATAGGCCATATAGTTTAATTACGAAAATTCTTGCAGCTGTTAAGGATAATGACCCTATTGAAGACAGAGTGGATGTCGCTGGAAAAGTGCATGAACGAATTGATACCAGGGATGATATAGAAATACTGGAGGATCTTTTATTAAAAACCAATCAACTCATAGATGAAGTTCGTGATTATTTGAGTTTGCAACGGCAACAACTGGATTCTATGACTGTCGGTTTTTCAAGTATTGCTGGCGGTATACCGGGTGATGGTACAGGTCTCAAACTAATGCGTTGGTCAGACAAACTGACATTGATGAATAAAATCGTAACCACTCCCGGTGGAGGTTGATATGGCAACTAAGAATATGATGGAAATCATGGAGGCATCGACCAAAGCTGTAAATAAACAGTTAATGGCAAATACTACTACCAATAATGGTATTTCAACCATGGGCGCAGTCAATGTGGTTGCCGGATTTAGAAGTGAATTCTTATACAAACCCGATGAAGTCATGGAGAATTTGTATAACAATCGTGAAACATTTACGAATAATCCTGCAGTTAATGTGACACCACCACAATTTGGTGTGCTGGGACATATTGATCCAAGTCGGGTATTTTTATTTGATGCCATTAAATCAATCTCGAATCTTAGAGAGCAATTGATCGGTGTAGGAAATATTGCCAATAAGGTTGATGATCTTTTTTCTGAAATAAAAGAAAAAAATAAAAATGAAGCATTGGGAATATTTGATGATCAACTGGATCCGTTACGTTGGCGTAACTACAATAAAACTAATGCTTTACTATTTTCGATAGATTATGAATTTGAAGTCATGGAAGGAACCCAGAAAAAAATAGAGAAGCGTTCAAAAATTACTAAACTGGAGAATCTGGATGATGATTCCAATCATATTTCGTCTGTTTATTCAACAGCATTGTTTTCCACGGCTAATAATTATAAAAAAGAAATTCGTGAGATTGATCAATTACACAATCAATTGATGAATTTACAAAACCAGCTGTCACATGCGCTGATCAGGAAAAAGAATCAGTTGGTAAAGTTGGATGCAGAGATTCCCGTGTTGCAGCGTAATCTTGCCAATCTCAATCAAGAGAGGATCAAGGCTCAGGGCGAATACCAAATGGTGTTGGCTTTGGTGGCTGAAGATTGGCAAAGAGTTAATCAGGAATATGCCCGGCGTGAAAGAATTTTGACTAATCACAGTGGTCTTTATTTTGTACGTGTTATGGAAACGCCTTATGCTCGTACTTCTTTGGTTGACCGTGATCTGCGTTACGGGCGCATTGAAGATTTGGTACCTGCAACGGCGATCAGTCAGGACGAATTACCGGAAGATCTTGAAGATTACATTGAAACTATTGTTGATATTCCAATTGCTAATTGGAAAAATTTTAATGGATCCTGGAATTATCTGCCATCGCGTAATACCATAATAAAATTGATGGAGCAGCGTAAATTGCGATTGACTTATCTCAGTCAAAAAACTCGCAAAGCTTCCTCTTCCAAATTTGTACCCATGTTGCAGATTCATCAAGCGATATTACAAGATTACGCCAGGTTTGAATTTTTACACGAGGCTTCACTGCAAGCTTTTTATCAGCGCGCAGTGAACGTTATATCCCTGGAAGATTTGTTAACAGGAACACCGCATCAGTTGCGTGGTAAGGCACAAGCTTTTCGCAATCAATTAGATCAGGCGATTCATGCATTGTTAACAAAACTACACAATATCAAACCCGGTATTCGTCTTGAGTGGGCAACCCGCGCTGAGTTTGATCAGTTGGATTTACGTGATCCTTATTCATGGCCTGGTTTGAAAGATGAACAGCAGGAAGATATTGGTAATGTCAGATCCATGATTGAATTAGTCAATTGGTGGTGGCGTCAACTCAATGATAATGCCAGCAGTGCCAGTGTCACATCTGTTCGGAATTTATTGCGGGCTGCGTTGATGGTTGCAGTGGGCGATGATCCAAAAGAAATGATCCACGGTTATTTGCAAGTGATTCCTGGACAATTCAGAGCAGGTGATTTGTTGCGTGCAAAATTGAATCGTCATGCACCCATAGGAACATTTTTACAATTGGTGAATGGAAACAATCAACTGATCGGCAAATTGCGAGTGGAAGATGCCGACGAAAATGGAACTGTGGTATCCGTTGCTCAGGTATTGCATCAGGAAAAAATAGAATCGACATCGCAATTTTCGGTGATAGGTATAAAAACCACAGGTCGGAGTTTTGTATGAATCAGGCCGGCGTGATGATTCATAGAATGCATTTAACAGGCGATCTCAGTCAAAAAAATGCCTTTATGCATTCATTGGATAATCAAAGCTGGATTGGTGAAAACTCACAAAAAATCATTTTTATTAAAAAAATAAGCGTTAAAGGTCAGTGGTGGGAATTGGCTGGCAAAATTGTGCAGGAAAGCAACCAATGGACGGCTCGTAATTCGTATGAGAATGATCAAATTGCATTTGATCATTATGCTCAGATGGCTGCCGAATTTATTGTTGAACTCTTATCCGGAAATAAGCCCTGGTATCTTGAATCCTGGTTGCAGCAGGAACAGTTACCTGCTGAACCTGTCGCTATATTGCTACATAAGTTACATGAAATTCCTTCTATATTGGATCATCTGCAAGAAATAAAATCGGAGTCCGGTACATTTTTATCCAATTTATTTCTTGGTTTACATTTGAATGATTTGCAGAAGTTGCAGTATGAATTGGCAAGGTTAAATCCAGCATTAGCTTTACTGGAGCCTGCTCCTTTTGGTGATATTTTGCATCCCATAAAATGGAGTTTACCTAAATCTGCTGAGCTATGGATAAAGAATTATTTTAAAGATGTGTTTTTGTCAAAAATTTCTGAAAAAGAAATTGACCTTGTATTATCAATTGGCAGCTGTTTGAGTGTATGGCGATTTTCGCCCCATTTATTAGGTGACGCTGAAGGTTTTCGTGTCTGGCGAAATCAGGTTACTCAATTATATCGTGAGAGTTTTTATCCTATTGCAGCAGGGCGCAGGAGTGAGCAAGGTCAATCAAGCCCCACTCTAACCCGCCCCTTTGTAAGGGAAGGGGATAAGATACTTCCCTTATCGGAAGGCGATGCCAGAAGCGGGGACAACAGTTCCTCCCCCTTGCCAAGGGGGAGGTTAGGAGGGAGTGAAGAGCTCCCGGAGTTTTTAATTCATCAAGCAGGATTATTGTTTTTAATTAATTTATTGAAAACAATTCCTTTCTCTTTCCCCTTGCGAGGAAGCAAAGAATTTGAAGACCCATTAAATTCCTGGGTTATTCTTTATCAACTTTTTCAAAAAATAGCAGATGAGTTTTCATTTTCTATTGAATCATCAATGCAGGAATTATTGATAAAAATATCTGCGCTAAGCCCGGATGAATTTCATCAGCAATCCCGTAACCCTCATTTTATAGCCGCTGATATTTATGAACAATTGAAACAAAAACTTCAGCGAATGAATCTCTGGCAGTTGGATTGGATGTTACTTGATGCACGTGTTGAAGTGGACGGTGCTTATGTGCATTTATATTTGGATAACTCAACCGTGCGATTGGATTTACGTATGGCAGGGCTGGATGTTAATCCTGATTGGGTTCCATGGTTGGGCAGAGTGATTCGTTTCCATTATGGAGTCTATCCTGAACTCAGGGTTTCAGGAGCAAAACCATGAATGCACAATGGCCTTTGTCAATCAAAACCTTGAGTTGTGAATTGTGGATATTGGGAGCCATTTGTTGGTTTGGTAAAACACATGTGCCTGATTCTGTTCTATTTAAATCTGCTAATTTTGATCAGCAGCTGTCTGAACAATTAA
>CBFGPN010000197.1:0-6926 GCA_965650675.1 uncultured Cellvibrio sp. | reverse complement strand
TCGATAAGCTTCACAACGTAAATATTTAAAATAAAATTTATTTAAATGATCCTGGTACCAAAGCATTAAATTATTCTTTCAATGGTTTCGGTGAATTGCGTCGCCAGGTTTGGCAACAAGGGACAGCATCGCAAAAGCAAATGGTGTTTGATTACGATTTGCTGGGCAGGGTCACCCAACGTGTAGACACTTTGGCAAATGGAACCAATACAACCAATAACTGGGTTTGGGACACTCGTCAAACAGGTCAATTAACATCACGTAGCACTAATGGTTATCTGGATAATTTTTATTACGATGGTAAATCACGAGTGTCGCGCAGGGTAACAGATATAACAGGTCTTTCTAATCAAACCTTTATCTATACTTATGACGCATTCAGTCGTTTGAAAACAGAAACTTTCCCTAACGGTTTTGTTGCGGAACATTCCTATCATGCCTTGGGTTTTCAGTCGCAAATAAAAGACATCAGCAACAATGAAACACACAAAACCCTGTGGACTCTAGGTAATGTGTTGGATGAGCGCGGTAATTTAACGCATTCACTCTATGGCAACGGCGTGATGACAAAATTAACTTTTTCATCTGCCAATGGTCGGGTTGAAAAAATACAATCCGGAAAATTGGGTAGCTCCAACACTTACAATAATTTTTATAACAACGTACAAGACCTGACTTATGGTTTTGATTCGCTCGGTAATTTATTGCAACGTCGCAGTGAAAGGGCTGTGGTTAATGGAAACCCTGTTGAATCTCTAAAAGAAGATTTTACTTACGACTCACTGAACCGTTTGAAAACAACTGTTACCCGTTATGGTGGCTGGCTGGATTTCAGTGGGCAGGAAACGTCAGAAGCTTTCTACGATAACCTGGGCAACATCACACGCAAAACCCGTTATGCAACTGGTAGCAGCACCAATGCAGATTTAGGTGATTTTGCTTATGCGCAAACAGGTAATGCTGGTCCGCATGCTGTGACGTCTGCAGGTGGAAAAAATTATGTTTATGACGCTTACGGAAATATGGTGCAACGCGGCAGCGAAACACTTGAGTATTCTGTGTTTAATAAACCGACCAGAATTTCTGGTAGCAGTACCACTTATTTGACCTACGGTCCTGACCACGAACTGTATAAAGAAGTTAATGGCAGTAAAACGACCTATAAGTTAGGAAATTATGAAGTAGAAGTTGTTGGTACCCAATCAGTTCAAAAAAGCTACGTGGGAGACAATATAATTAACAGCCGTACATTAAATGCGAATATATTGACTGACAATACTTACTTTTATATGCATATGGATTATCTGGGTTCACTCGAATCTACAACAGATGCAAGCGGCAATTTAGTCAATCGCGCCAGTTTCGATGCATGGGGTAATCGCCGTCAATCCAATTGGTCAAGTGGTACACCTTCAGATAATTTTGTTACCCAAACAGGTTTCACTGGTCACCATCAAATGGACGCCCATAATCTGATTCACATGGGCGGCCGCGTTTACGATCCTTCTCTTGGCCGATTCCTGAGTGCAGATATTTTTGTGCAATCGCCATTTAATACACAAAGTTTCAATCGTTATTCTTATGTATTTAATAATCCACTTAGCTTGAATGACCCCAGTGGTTATTGTTCAGGTGGGCCTGATTGGTTTAGCAATTACATGATGAATAAAATGGTTGAAATGGTTGAGTCTAACCATGTGTCATTCGTTATGCTTACGTTTACGCCGGGCCGTCATATATCTCGAAGCGAGATAAAGGCAAGAGAGGCGGCAACAAAAGAGTTTAATGAAGAAGTTCAAAAAGAGCTTGAAGGTTCAGGATTATCTTTAGCCAAAAATGGTTCAAGTATTGTTGACTCAAGCGGAAAAACAGTTGGTTCTGTTAAATTGGATCTGGCAAGTGGTTCGGTTTCACTGACGAGTAAAATAGCTCTTAATGATTCAGAACTTAAACTAATGCCTTCACAAACTGGGGATATAGAAAAAACAGGATTATCTTGGGGAGGAGGCGAGGATGGATGCATGCGTGCTGCTTGGACGTGCAGCAGAGAGTCGCGTACTGGTACCAGAGAAGCGCCTGGTGGTGAGTCGATTCTCACCATACGTCCTTCCTCTTTGGGGAACATGCTTAATGCAATTGACTTATTGTCAAGTATCAATCCTTTTAAATTGGGAACTAAGGGATTGATTAAGCAGTTTAGAAAACCTTTTATAGATTGTCTTCGTTGCTTTGCCGCAGGCACAGAAATATTAACTGAGAATGGTTTCAAACCAATCGAAACATTAAAAGTAGGTGACCTGGTATGGGCTCATGATCCTGAAACAGGTAAAACTGCTTTAAAGCCTATTGTAAAAACTTTTATTAATACCAAAGACACTGTTTGGGAATTGGTATTAGAGAAAGAAGGTGAAACTTATCTTCATGAAGTAACAGCAAGCCATCCCTATTATGTTATTGATACAGGTTGGGTGGAGGTTGGTGATTTACAACGAGGTCAAGTTGTAAAAACTAAAGATGGAAAACCAGCCACAATTAAAAGTTTGAAAGATACAGGTGTTATTGCTGCTACTTATAATTTTGAAGTGAAGGATATAAATTCATATTATGTAAGTGCGGCTATGGTGTTGGTGCATAATCATGGTCCCTGTGGGAAAGGGTGGATTAGAATCACAAAAAATTGGAAGGCAAGAGATATTAAAGATCCTAGTTGCCGCAATGGATGTGAAAATGTTGCAGAACAGATTCAAAAACTCATTGGTGGAAAAACTCATACCATTAAGCCTCTGGATCCAAATCCAAGAGTAAGTCTGGGTGCTCATAGGGGGCATGACAATGGCTGGTATCATCATGCGGTTGTCGTAAAAGATGGTCGGGTATATGACGCATTCACAGGCTCCAAAGGAGCATCCATAGCTGAATATAAGTCTTTGTGGAAGTATGCAGACGGAATCAATTTCGGGTTTTAATATTGAAGGTTAAAATTAAAAATGAATATAGAAGAACACTTGAAAGCTTTACAAAAAAGAACGGGTATGTACATAACCGGTGAAAGGTGTACGTCTTTAGCTGCTTATATTCAAGGTATGGATACTGCCATGAATGGAGGTTTGTTAATCGGATTTAGAGAGTGGTTAATCGTTAGAATTAATGGCGGCAATAACCTTCACTGGTTGCACTTAATTATCTACCATGTTTTCCCGAAATTATCTGTAGATGATGTTATAGAAAATGATGAATATAATTTGATTATTAATAATACGTTAATTGATATGTTACTTGCCTATTTTATTTATAAAAATGAAGTCGGCTTGATGGTTGTGTATTTAAATTATCAGAAATGGTTAGAAAAGCAATCGTGGTATCAATCAAAGGAAAACAGTGGGGATGCATTAAGGGGGTGATTAAAGGGGTCGGAGCCCTTTAATTAAAAATTCCGCCATGCTAAGCTCCCTTCAAATCAAAAAGGGAGCTGTTTTATGCCACGCAAACCACGATTTATTATTCCAAACGTGCCGGTTCATATTGTTCAGCGCGGGCATAGTCGTGATCCGGTTTTTTTTGAAGATGCGGATTATCTTGCTTATCTTGGTTGGTTAATTAAAGGGGTCAGAGCCCTTTAATTAAAAATCCCTCCATGCTAAGCTCCCTTTACATCAAAAAAGGGAGCTATTTTATGCCGCGTAAACCACGATTTATTATTCCAAATGTGCCTGTGCATATTGTTCAGCGCGGGCACAGTCGTGATCCGGTTTTTTTTGAAGATGCGGATTATTTTGCTTATCTTGGATGGTTAAAATCCGGAGCGGAGCGTTATCACTGTGCGATACATGCTTACGTATTAATGACCAATCACATTCATATTCTTGCCACACCGCGCGAAACCGACAGCATCACACGCATGATGCAATATGTCGGGCGTCATTATGTTCCTTACATCAATCACACTTATGGAACATCGGGTTCAATTTGGGAGGGGCGATACAAAGCCAGTTTGGTTCAGGATGAACAATATTTATTAACTTGTATGCGCTACATTGAATTGAATCCTGTGCGGGCGGATATGGTGCGTTCACCGGCGCATTATCGTTGGAGTAGTTATCGTGCAAATGCGCAGGGAAAAGAGGATGAGTTAATTAGGCCGCACGCAATTTATTTGGCCTTGGGACGAAGTACGGAGAAACGTTGCGATGCCTATAAAGAATTATTTAAAGCGCATGTCGATGCAAAAGAATTAAACGATATTCGATCATCCTTGCAAACAGGGACACCTTTAGGTAATGATCAGTTTAAACAAAAAGTGGAAGCGAAATTAGGATTAAAAGTAGGGCAGGCCAAGCGTGGTCGGCCGTTTAAGGTTGTGGTGGAAGCGAATAAAGGGCTCTGACCCCTTTTCTCTGCCTTTTCTATTCGAAAAATAACTATCATTGATACATATCATGATGTAGCATATCCTTAAACAACTGGTTTATGCGAGGTAATCGGTATGTCAACAACCGCTAAATTATTCACTACAGGTCGCAGTCAGGCTGTCCGTCTCCCAAAGGAGTTTCGTTTTCAGGGCGGAGAGGTATTCATTCGACGTGACCCACTCACAGGTGAGGTAATCCTGTCTCCCAAGCCAAGCACTTGGTCAGACTTTTTTGAACTGGCCGACCAAGCTGAAATTCCAACTGATTTTATGCTTGAACGTGAGCAGTTACCGAATGAAGAAAGGAACTTGTTTTGATTCGATATATGTTAGACACCAATATGGTCAGCTACATCATCAAAGGCTATCCACCAGAGGTGCGCAAAAAGCTGGAAATGAAACCAATGAGCAGTATCGTTATTTCCGCTGTAACTCAAGGTGAACTGCTTTATGGCATTGCTCATAAGAAACATCCTGCATCACTTGCTAAGGTTGTAGAGGAATTTTTACATCGTGTTGATATCCTATCCTGGGATGAAGAAGCCGCAATTGTCTATGGCAGCTTGCGAGCAGCTTGTAGTGCCAAGGGGATAGCAGTAAGTGCTCTCGACATGATGATAGCTGCGCACGCTGTCGCCACCCAATGTACTCTTGTAACCCATGACCAAATATTTTCTCGGATTGAAAACGGGCTCGTTGTAGAGGATTGGTGTCTAAATTAAAGGTCCTCTGAGCGCTCTGAACCCTTTTAATGGGAAATCCAATGCATAAAATCTATCAAATCATTCTATTACTGACTGTTGCAGCCCAGGCTCTCGCGTTGGAGATCAAAGGTGATTTTCAACAAGGTGCGATTATTCGCGGCAAGGTTGAATCGGGTGAAAAAATAAAATTCAATCAGCGTTGGTTGAGTCTCAATGAGAAAAATGAATTTGTTTTTGGTGTAGGCCGCGATGCGCCTGCGAAATTGATGTTGATTGTTTATAAAAATAATCAGCCGCAAGAACATCATTTTGTTGTTAAAAAAAGACAATACAACATCCAGCGAGTGAATGGTGTTCCGCAAGCGACGGTTGAGCCTTCAAAAGAACAGCAAGAGCGTATTGCACGCGAAGCGGCGTTGGTTGGTAAGGCGCGTAAGGGGGATTTGAATTTATCCCATTTTATGGAAGATTTTAAATGGCCGGTGATTGGTCCGATCAGCGGTGTTTATGGTAGTCAGCGTGTGTATAACAATATTCCGGGCAATCCGCATTTTGGTGTTGATATTGCGATGCCTGTTGGCACTCCGGTTTATGCACCGGCAGGTGGAAAAGTCACACTGGTACATCACGATATGTTTTTGTCTGGGGGTACTTTGATTCTTGATCATGGGAAAGGTTTGTCTTCAACATTTATTCATTTAAGCAAAATTTTGGTGAAGCAAGGTGAGCAGATCAAACAAGGAGAGAAGATTGCGCTGGTCGGTAAAACCGGGCGTGCATCCGGGCCTCATTTGCATTGGGCGATGAACTGGTTTACCGAGCGTGTTGATCCACAATTATTGGTGGGGAAAATGCCGAAGGCTTCAGCAAAAAATCACTGATTACTAAAACTGACGTCCCAGCATTTGTTCTTCAACATATTTCAATCTTTCTTCTACCAATGCGGTTTTGTATTGATTGCCCTGGGTGTGTTTCAGTGCATTGCGTAGTTGAATCGCGGCGCGGTCGTAAACACCGTTCAAAATAAAATATTCCGCCCGTGCTTCATGCACTCCCAAAATATTACCGGCAAGCCCGTTCACTTCTGCCAGCAAATACCAAACGTAATCATCGTTTGCGCGTTTACGCGAGTAGGGTTCGAGTATGGCGGCGGCTTCTTTGTAAAGTCCGGATTTCATCAAGGCTTCGGATTTGCGAATGATCAAAGGATAACTGTCGGGATGTGTTTGTAATTGTTGTTCAAGAATATTCAAACCTTCTTTGAAGCGTTCGGCGGACACTTCAATATCTGAACGCATAATTTGATAGGTGATGCGTGAAGGGTCTTTTTCCAGCAGCGGTTTTATCGCTTCGCGTGCTGCATCAAATTGCCCTGCTTTGGTTAGGGCCAGTGTCAAACCATAACGGCTGGCTTCAGGGGAATCGGTTTCTTTTTCCAATTCACTTTTAAACATTTTGACAGCGATTTGTGGCGTTTCCTGTTGGTCAACTCTGACGCGGGTGCGCATCAGTTGGTATTCGATATTGTCTTGTTGTCTTTTTTCCGGGTATTGCATGGCGCGGTTGCGGGCATCGGCCACACGGCTTTCGGTAACCGGGTGGGTGAGTAAATATTCCGGAGGACGACGGCTGAATCGGCTGGCGGCCATCATTTCTTCAAACATATCGGCAGCGGCGTAGGGGTCAAGGCCAGCTTTGACCATAGTGTCGAAACCTATCCTGTCGGCTTCCTGCTCGTTTTGACGGCTGAAACTCAATTGTGCGGACTGGGCTGCAGCCTGGGTTGCCATAATCGCTGCTATACCGCCATCACC
>CBFGPN010000196.1:0-6973 GCA_965650675.1 uncultured Cellvibrio sp. | reverse complement strand
TGAAATGGCAATGTGCATTTCATATTGAAACAAAGGAATGTATTGAATGCCTTTTATGGATTGCGGATCAGACGTAATCACCAAATCAACATCTTCCTGTACCAATGCCGTTAACGGATCAAAAGTAAAACCACTGGAAAAATCCAACTCAACATTCGGCCATTGATTGCGATAAATATCGATAGTCGGCATCAACCAGTTAAAACAACTATGACACTCAATCGCCATAAACAACCGCCCTGCTTCGCCATGCAATAGCTTTTGTACATCTCGTTCAGCATCTTTCACTTTTTGCGTCACGTCATCGGCCAATTGCAACAAACGTTTGCCGGCTTCACTGAAACGTAATGGACGGCTTTTTCGAATAAATAATTCACAACCCAATCGCGATTCCAATTCTTTTATTTGATGCGATAAAGCCGACTGCGTGAGAAATAAACGCTCGGCAGCTTCGACTACACTGCCGGTTTCGCGCAGGGCGAGAAGAGTTTTTAGATGGCGGATTTCGATCATGATGGTGCCTTGGTTTGGTGGAATTGCCCTCACCCTAGCCCTCTCCCGGAGGGAGAGGGGACAGTTCCTCACTTTGAAAAGGGGTTAGGGGGGATTTAAAATCTTCATAAAAACTGACCATCTTAAATCCCTCCCCCGCCTCCCTTTGTCAAAGGGAGGAGCTAATCCCCTCTCCCTCAGGGAGAGGGCCAGGGTGAGGGAATAAGCCTGGTGAGGCCACATCCTACTCAAATTTAATTCATCTTTAAACTGAAAATAATCAGTTTGATTCATGTAATGCCATTTTTGCAAAATGCTCAGGATGAATTTATTCCCTGAAACTGAAGAAGGAATCCCCTTATGAGTAGCAAAATCATTGCCCACAACCTGGGTTTTCCGCGAATTGGCGCGGATAGAGAACTGAAAAAAGCACAGGAAGCCTATTGGCGTGGTGATATAGATCAGACCGAACTAAAGAAAGTTGGTCAGGAATTACGCCGCCGTCATTGGCAATT
Source organism: uncultured Cellvibrio sp. (assembly GCA_965650675.1). GTDB lineage: Bacteria > Pseudomonadota > Gammaproteobacteria > Pseudomonadales > Cellvibrionaceae > Cellvibrio. The sequence continues at coordinate 5,966 of CBFGPN010000196.1, read as the reverse complement.
ACAGGCAGATGCGGGACTGGATTTGATTCCGACGGGCGATTTTGCCTGGTATGACCAAGTGCTGACTCTGTCTGCAACTTTGGGCAATATTCCTGCGCGGCATCGTAAAAATGCCAAACCGCATGACCATCACCATGAAGCTGATTCTAACTGCTGCCCGAATCACGAAATTGCCGTGAATGAATTTTCACATCAAGCTTGTCGCGATATTGATCTGGATACTTTGTTTCGCGTTGCACGCGGTCGTGCACCCACGGGCAATGCCACCAGTGCATCGGATATGACCAAATGGTTTGATACCAACTATCACTATCTGGTTCCTGAATTTCATCGCGATCAGGAATTTGCATTGAGCTGGCGACAAATTATTGAAGAAACCACTGAAGCGATTGCGCTGGGTTATCAAGTGAAGCCCGTTATTTTAGGCCCACTGAGTTATTTGTGGTTGGGTAAAGTGAAAGGTGTTGAATTTGATCGTTTGGATTTGCTCGATAATTTAACTGCAGCCTATCAGGAATTATTGCAAGCATTAGCCGACACAGGTGCAAAATGGATTCAAATCGATGAACCGATTCTGGTATTGGATTTACCAGGGGAATGGAAAAATGCGTTTGAAAAAACCTATCACCGCTTACAGCACAAAAATCTTTCTATTTTATTGGCCACTTATTTTGGCGGATTGGAAGACAACATTACGACCACAATTAATCTACCGGTTGCCGGTTTGCATATTGATCTGGTGCGCGCACCGGAACAATTGACTGCCGTGCTTGACCGTTTATCTTCCTATAAAGTGTTGTCTTTGGGAGTAATTGACGGACGCAACATCTGGAAAAATGATTTACAACAATCATTGAACAGCATTAAAACTGCACAAGAAAGATTAGGTGACCGGTTGTGGGTAGCCCCTTCCTGTTCATTACTGCACAGCCCGGTTGATTTGGATCTGGAAACAAAATTACCAACCGAAATTAAAAGCTGGTTTGCATTTGCAAAACAAAAAGTACAGGAAGTGGTGACATTAAAAACCTTGATTGAAAGACCTTTTGATGCAATCGCACAAGAAGCCTTAATATCAAGCAATCAGATTAAAGCTTCCCGTACTCATTCCAGCCTGATCCACAATGCTGAAGTAAAAAATAGAATTGCCTCAGTCAAACCTGAGCACAGCCAACGTCAAAGTGTTTTTGCAGAGAGAATTAAAAAGCAGCAAGCTATTTTCAATTTACCATTATTTCCGACAACCACTATTGGATCCTTTCCACAAACGGATGATATTCGTCGCACCCGTGCTGATTTAAAATCTGGAAAAATTAATCAGGTCGAATACGAAAATACTATTCGTCAGGAAATTGCAGACTGTATTGCAAAACAAGAAGCGATTGGATTGGATGTTTTGGTTCATGGCGAAGCGGAACGCAATGACATGGTGGAATATTTTGGTGAGCATTTGGCAGGATATTGTTTTACTCAATATGGATGGGTACAAAGTTACGGCTCACGCTGTGTTAAACCGCCGATTATTTATGGTGATGTTTATCGTACCCAGGCAATCACTGTTAATTGGGCACGCTATGCACAATCCTTAAGTAAAAAGTTGGTAAAAGGCATGTTGACGGGCCCTATCACTATGTTGTTCTGGTCATTTGTGCGTGATGATCAACCGCGATCAACCACAGCCAGGCAAATTGCATTGGCATTGCGTGATGAAGTGATTGATTTGGAAGCAGCAGGAATTCAAGTGATTCAAATCGATGAGCCTGCTATTCGCGAAGGTTTACCACTGCGCGAAAAAGATCGCAAAGCTTATTTGAATTGGGCGGTAGAAGCCTTTGGATTAACCGCCGCAGGCGTGCAAGATGAAACACAAATTCATACTCATATGTGTTATTCCGAATTCAATGACATTATCAGCAGCATTGCCGCTTTGGATGCAGATGTCATCACTATTGAAACTTCACGTTCTGATGGCGAATTGTTACAAGCGTTTGAAGATTTTCATTATCCGAATGATATTGGCCCTGGCGTTTATGATATTCATTCACCCAATGTTCCTGAAACCAATCAGATGGTGAATTTGATCAAGCGTGCTGCACGTGAAATTCCAGTTGAACGTTTGTGGGTTAATCCGGATTGCGGATTAAAAACACGTCGCTGGCCGGAAACCGAAGCAGCGTTGATTCGCATGGTGGAAGCAGCGAAAGTTTTGCGCGCTGAATATCAAACACATCAAGCTGGATCGGAATTGATTTTGGAAAATTGATTTTTTGTTTGAATAAAAATAAACCCCACCCTAACCCTCCCCTTCATAAGGGGAGGGGACAGATTTCACTTCGCAAAAGTAGGGAGTAAAGTCCCTCCCCCTTACGAAGGGGGAGGTTAGGAGGGGGTTTGTTTTCCACAACATCCGGCCTAATATGTCACAATTACCAACGAATAAACTCGCATAATAATTGGAGACAAAATGAAATTATCTCTGCACCGACGTCATCTACTCATGTTGATACTCACCATGATCACCCTGATTGTTTCCGGCATCAAACCTTATGATCGTCCTACCTGGATTATGGAAGTAGCGCCAGTATTAATTGCAGCACCATTACTCTGGTTTACCTATTATCGATTTCAATTTTCGCATCTGGTTTATTGGTGTATTTTTTTACACGCATTAATTTTAATTGTGGGCGGCACTTACACTTATGCGCGAGTACCAATCGGATTTGCCGTACAAGACTGGTTTGAGTTGGCACGAAACCCTTACGACAAACTGGGACATTTTTTTCAAGGTTTTGCGCCAGCATTAATTGCACGGGAGATTTTATTGCGTAACCAGATTCTACAAAAAGGAAAAATGTTGATGTTTATTGTTGTTTGTATTGTATTGGCAATAAGCGCAATTTATGAATTACTGGAATGGGCAGCGGCTTTATCAATGGGACAGGGTGCCGAAGAGTTTTTAGGTACACAAGGTGATGAATGGGATTCACAATCCGATATGTTTTTAGCGTTGATTGGTGCAGTGTTTGCGTTGGTTTTATTTTCGAGGATTCAAGATAAGCAAATTCAAAATTTCCCTCCTGGCCCTCTCCCGGAGGGAGAGGGAATTTAGCAATCACATTTAACAGATTACATAGATTAACAGGGAGTTATCCCCTCTCCCTCCGGGAGAGGGCTAGGGTGAGGGAAAAAAAATCAATTCGCATTAATTAATTTTGCACGCAACTGACGCAAACTGGCTTTAACAGCACGTGCATTTTCCGGCCCCATACGCAACATCAATTTATGGGTTTGCGGTAATTTTTCCAATGCAGGGTCAGCATATTGATAAAACACTTTTGGACGCAACAATAACAAATCTCCCTGTACGTCCGGAGCCGCCAAAAGATTATCAATAGCGCCAATCAATACCGAATGGAAATTCTTTTTCTTCAATCCCAACTCGCGAAATGCTTCTTCCAGCAGTGGGTAATAACGCTTGTACAAATTCACCGTAGCATCTGTATCCAACAAAGCCAGTGCATGCACATAAGGTTGATAACGCGCAAAGTTTTTATTGGAAACACGTTCCTGGGTAACCTCTATGCCATCAACCACTACATTAAATGACTCAACAATAAAAGGCGGCGCAGGCGACACAACAGGACGATATTCATAAACCACTTTTCCTTCCTGAATACCATTAACAGCCAACACAAACTTACGAATTAATTCTTGTGACACCAACAGGCTTAACAGATTTTCTGATCCCAGTGATTTTAAATTATTCAATAAAGTTTCGTGACTGCTATTCAATTCAGGTAGAGGTTCAACTTCTGTGACGGCTTGTGGTGCTTCAAATTCGACCAAAGGCGTTTCTACTGTTTTGGGCTCTTCTTTTATCAGGGGCTGAACCGGTTTGACTACTTTGGGTTCTGGAATACTGGTGTCAGGTTTGAATAAAAAATAAGCCAGGGCTATGAGTGCAAGAGCCAACACTATCCAAATTATTAAACTACCTGAAAAACGTTTTGGTCTGTAGTGATCATTCATAACGAGACTCCTGAATCATTTTGGTTGAGATTGTAAATCGGGTTTTGATTCCAACGTGCCTGTTGGCGTAGATTTTTCCTGCTCTTGATCATTGTTTTTTTCTTTAACACTTTCACGCAAACTGTCTTCACTTTCAAACAAACGATCAAAACGCAATTTTGGTTTTTCCCAGGAACCCGACATAGTGTAACTAATACTGGCCACCTGACTGACTTGCTTCTTAAAAATTTTACTCACCAGATAAACACCTGCCGCTGCAGGCAAGCCTGTTGCCAATGCTGCGTAAAAAGTCAGATTTCCGGCAACAGGCAAATTGGCGACAATGCGCGCATTCACTGTTTCTTCGCGAAGATTAAAAGACCCGGCCAATTGCAAGTCACTTGAAGGGCTTCGCACAATTAATGGATCAATAAAATTCATCTTGCCGCGTTCGAATCTGACTTTGCCAGAAATTTGATCGTATGCCAAACCTGTTTTATATAAATCTGTGAAGTCCAAACGCAATCGACGGGCCAGGGAGTCAAAGTTTAAAATTGACATCAACCGCAATAAACCATCACCTGCTGTTGCTTCACGATGAAATCGTCCCTCGGTTAATTTGAGATCGATAGTTCCTTCTATACCAACCAGATGGAAATCCTGAGGTGCGGCCAGCCAATTGACATCAACCACAAACACTGCCGATTCACTATCAACCATCTCCGGTTTCTTCCAGTTTTTTAATACTGTTCCCATATTGTCGGCTGTGAGTTTGCCAACAAACCGACTTTGGTAACCAGATTCATTGGACTGCCAGAATAATTGTGCGCCTTGATCTTTTACATCATGACTATGCAAAGACAATCCGCGAATATTACCTTGAATATTGTCGATCAGTACTCCCTGATATTCAGGTTTGATATCGAACGCGATTTTTCCCCAGGGTTCACTGTCAATGAATAACTCTTTTATATCAATATTGGCCAAAGGTAATTTTCGGGGATCAACAAAGTCTGCCGGCCTTTGTGACTCCGCTGCATTATCTGCACCCTGAGTTTGTACATTCTGCGTTTGAATATAAAGTTGTTTGAGTTTTACCCTGAGCGGAACTTCAGCTAAATGCGGCACCAATAATTCACCGTTGATTTTGGGATTTTCCAAATCCAACACCCAACCTTCCGAATTTCGCTTCGCATTTACAGCCAGATGTTCAAATTTATTGGACGCCAATTCATAATTACCCAACACCAATTCAGCCCTGAAAGGCAAACCTGCAATTTTTTCAGGACTGTTTTCGATACTTTCTTCAGCATCCGATATTGTCGGTGATAATTTCTGACGGTATTCATCATATTGAAGTTTGGTTTTTTTCCAGGCATCAAGATCAAAACCGGACATAAACCCGGAAACTAAAAATTCTGATAAATGAATGCCGTCATCGGACGCAAATTTGGCTTCCTGTGATAAAGCTATATTAGCGTTTAACAAGCGGCCATTTTGTCCTCGCTGCATGCGAAATAAACTATCAACTTTACCATCATAACTTGCCTGAATTTGCGAGTACTCAGGCTGCAGCCACATTTGAAAACCAAAAGTTCGTTTTGATTTTGCTTTTTTACCGTAAGGTTTTGGCAAATCAATTTCAATGCCTTCCAGATTGCTCACCAATTTTATTTCAGCAAAAGCCTGTTCAACAAATTGGGATGACGACTGTAATACACTCGCTTCATTTACATTCTCTTCCATGGTTTTATTATTGTGCCTCAATTCAACCGATAGTTGATAAGGTAACAAACCCTTCAGAAATAAAGTTTCTGGACGTCGAGTCCAGCTGGCAATATCATCCACATTCACTTTGCCTGACACATCCACACGGGTATTACGTTTTGAACCCTGATTAATTGAATGCAATTGCGCAACCACTTTTTGATTAAAAAGTGTAGCTTGTAAATTTTCAC
>CBFGPN010000195.1:0-7079 GCA_965650675.1 uncultured Cellvibrio sp. | reverse complement strand
TGCTGACAGGTTGGTTCCGAAAGGAATAATGGCAGAGATATTAGAGCAACAAAAGATTGCTGACAGGTTGGTTCCGAAAGGAATAATGGCAGAGATATTAGAGCAACAAAAGCTTGTTGATATGTTGGCTCCAAAAGGAATAATGGCAGAGATATTAGAGCAACAAAAGTTTGCCGATATGTTGGCTTCGAAAGGAATAATGGTAGATATATTAGAGCAGGAAAAGGTTGCTGCTATGTTGGCTCCGAAAGGGATAATGGCAGATATATTGGAACAGCAGAGGATTGCCGAGGAGTTAGTGCCAAAAGGAATAGCCAACATATCCGAGGAGTTAAAAGCATTGCACGGATCGCTTGGAGCGTGGAAAGGGTTGCTAGAACCCTTGAGTGAATATCGTGAGTCATTGAGCTTTATAAGTGACTTCGCTAATCAAGCAATATATCAAGAATCAATTGCTGCTTGGAGAGGGATCTCTGAGCCCATGGCAAGCGTTAAGGAAATGATTTTAGGTCATTCACCAAAAAACTATGCTAGCGCGATTGGCTCTATTGCTTCTGAATTTGAAAGAAGCTCTGGGCTAAACTACCTTAAGTCAATCGCACTTGATATTAGTCATGATCTTAAGGCAAATGATGATGGCTATATTTCTGTTGCATCGAGGCAAATTGCAGTGCAGGAATTGCATGCCTTGTCTCAACAGATTATTGGCGATGCATCATTAGGTAACTCTGCTTCTTTGGAAGATTCGATTAATAATCTAATCTCTGAAATTAGGGTGCAAAAAGATCCTTTGATTCAAAAGATCTTAATTTGGCTGCTATATCCAATTATTGTGGGAGTGATCCTATCAATTGTTAACCCTATATCTGAGCATTATGTCTCGTCATATCTCAAATACGATAAAAAACTGCAAGAAAAAAAGCTTAAAGACATGGCTAAAAATGTAGTATCGGATGTAGATACACTTAGATCTATACGATATGTTGCAGCAGATCGATTGAATGTAAGAGCTGCGCCATCTCGAAAATCTGAATCGATGGCTATTTTAAAATTCGGATATGCCGTTATAGTGCTTGAAAGAAAAAAAGATTGGACGCTAGTTGAATGGCGTGACATTGATAATAATACTTCCATTCAAGGCTGGGTGTTTTCCAGATACTTAAAGAAGTTTAGCTTGTAATAGTTGAGCTTCCGCAATTGGCCGAAAACAGACTTGATGTTTAATGCAAAAGTAATTTTCATCTCGCGGGTTACGCTTTGCTAACCCGCCCTACAACAGCTGTAAATAAAAATAATTTGTCGGTATTTCGAGATGGTCATGTTGGGGTTTGCACCCGCAACCTACAGGTGAATCCAAAGCTTCATTCTTTGTGTCTTACTGGCGTTATCAATAGTCGGTTGGAGTCTTTTTATGAAAAATTGGTTTATGGCGCTGTGTTTAATTTTTTATGCGGTTGGGGCTATCGCAGAGGAATTTAAAACGGAAGATGTGCGGTTTGTGAGTCATAAGGTGCTGTTGTCGGGTTCGATTGTGTTTCCGAAAGATAAAGAGATTCGAGCGGCGGTTGTGTTTGTGCATGGATCTGGGAAACAGGAAAGGAATTTGGTGTGGGCGGAAAAGTTTGCGGACAAAGGAATTGCGGCTTTGGTTTATGACAAGCGAGGGCTGGGAAAGTCAGAAGGTCATTACGAGAGCGAGCAAAGTGTGAGTGAAAAAAATATTCTGTTGCTGGCAGATGATGCGGTGGCAGCGTTGAGTGTTTTATCAAAACATCCACAATTAAAAAATATACCGTTAGGATTAACCGGAATCAGTCAGGCGGGTTGGATTGTTCCGATTGCGGCGGAAAAAAGTTCAATTGCCAAATTTATGGTGTTATGGAGCGGCCCGGTTTGTAAAGTCAGTGAAGAAGATATATTCAGTAAATTCACTGCAGACTTGGACATTTCAGAAATACCAACTTATGCCCAGGCATTAAATGCAAGAAAAGAGAAATATCATTGGCCTGAATTTTTAGGCAAAGATACTGACCCAAGCGATAGTTTGAAAAAATTAAATATTCCCGGGCTATGGATATTCGGTACCGAAGATGGCAGCGTTCCCGTGGATCTTTCTATCAGCAGACTTAATCAATTAAGACAACCTAATCATCAATACAACTATGTTTTGTTTTCAGGTGTGGGCCACAACAATATGCCGGAAACCTTTGCCACTGCAACTGATTGGATTTTGCAGATAGCGAACAATAATTAGGATCAGAGCAAAATTAAACGTCTGCTCATGGCCGACAGCAAAAGTCAATATATTAAATAACCAGAGCATGTTTATAATAAAAATCAAACAAACTGCGCTGCGCAATAGCCGCTTGCCCAGGCCCACTGAAAATTGTATCCACCTAACCAACCGGTGACGTCCAACACTTCGCCGATAAAAAACAAACCGGGGACTTTTTTGGATTCAAAAGTTTTTGAGGAAATTTCATCGGTATTCACACCACCGCGAGTCACTTCGGCAGTTTTATAACCTTCTGTGCCTGCGGGCACACATCGCCAATGATTAAACGCGGCGCTTAAGGCATTGATGTCGTTATGGCTCAAGTCAGCGACGGTTTTATCGCCAATGTTTATCAGATCTTCTGCGATTAACCATTCAGTCACAAAACGTTTGGGTAACAAGCGTGTTAATAAATTTTTAATTTCGGATTTTTGCGCATCGTTTTTCCATTGTTCAATTTGATCAGCCAAAATTAATTCGGGTAAAAAATTAATCGTGATAGTTTGATCTGGAAGCCAGTAATTGGAAATTTGCAATACTGCCGGGCCGCTAATACCTTTGTGAGTAAATAATAATGCCTCTTTAAAATTCTGCCCCTGGGATTCAATGCTTACGGGTAACGCTACGCCCGCTAAAGTTTGCGCTGTGTTCAAGGCTTTGCCTTTAAAAGTGAACGGAACAAGCGATGCGAATCGCGGAGTGACTTTCAAACCAAATTGTTTGGCAATATCGTAACCAAAACCCGTAGCACCCATGGTAGGAATGGACAATCCACCAGTAGCAATCACTAATGATTTACATTGAATATCGCCAAGGCTGGTCGTTAATGCAAACCTGGCAGAATCCTGTTGGTCGGGATTATTAGCCAGTGCTGCAATATTGGTCACTGTACAATGCGTGTGAATTTTTACTTGATGCTGACTGCATTCATCCAATAATAAATTTAAAATATCGCTGGCTTTATTGTCGCAAAACAATTGCCCCAAGGTTTTTTCATGATAAGGAATATTGTGTTTATGGACTAAATCCAAAAAATCGTGTTGACTAAAACGCGCTAAGGCCGATTTGCAAAAATGGGGATTGGCACTGAGGTAATTTTTTGGCTCAACAACATAATTGGTAAAGTTACAACGCCCGCCACCTGACATCAGAATTTTTTTACCGACTTTATTGCTATGGTCCAGCACCACAACTTTTTTACCCAGCATAGCCGCTTGTGCCGCGCACATTAAACCTGCCGCGCCACCGCCGACCACAATACAATCGAGGGTTTCTTCGCCATTAAAGTGCGTATTTATCATTTTATATAGATCTATTCTTTTGCAGCATCACCAGAAACGGTGACCAGTCGTGGTTATTGAGTGATATATAAAATGGAAGTTTTTACCATCAACGATTTGTCATCATGGATGTTATTTCTATTCATATCGAAGAATGAATTATGACAAAGGATTGCCGCAAAAGAAACGTTGATGATTTTCTGCCATGAAAACTTACCTCAACCCAAAAATTTAGTCACTATTTTTAATTCCCTGATAAATGCCAGGTAAATGAGATGTTGGCCCAACGAAAATCTGTGCGTGGTATGTTGATGTTTAACGCGGAGGAGAAGTAGCAGAAATATGCCCGGCTGCTATGCTTTTTGCATAATCTCATTTCAAGGATCTGCTCATGTTTTTGGAGGCGCCAGCTTTACCCAAAATCCTTCTGGTTGATGATCAGACTACGGTGATTCATCAGTTAAACAATATAGTGAAGGATTTGGGGGAAACCTACTTTGCAACCAACGGGCTGACTGCATTGGAAATGGTGCGGCGTCATAGACCGGATTTAGTGTTGCTTGATATCGAAATGCCCGAACTCAATGGTTACGATGTTTGTCGGGCTATCAAGGAGTCCGACGAACTCGCCAGCACATCCATCATTTTTATTACCAGTCACATTGATCCCACCTCGGAACTGGTTGCGCTTGAGCTGGGCGGCATAGACTTTCTTTCCAAGCCTCTGGTGCCTGAGGTGGCTCAGGCACGCATTAAAAATCATCTTGCATTAGCGCGGCAACGCCAACAGCTTCGACAGGCGGCGGGGGAATTGCGTTTTTTGGTGTCTTCCTTGCCGGTATTTGTCGCCTATTGGAATGAGCAGTTGACCAACTTGTTTTGTAATGACTATCAGGGCATCTGGTTTGGTATAGATGCTCAGCGCATGCGGAATATGACTTTAGAGTCAGTAGTAGGAAAAGATATTTGTCGCCAGGTCCAGCAGTCACTTGAAACATCAGTTTCGAGTGATATACCACCTTTCGATATTCACTTCGTAGCCGCCGATGGTCGATCTGTAGTCGGTCAGGTTGCTCTGGCGGGGCGGGTTACTGAAACTGGCGCGTCCGGATATTTATTGGTTATCACTGACATCAGCGAACGCAAACGAGCGGAACAAAGATTGGAGGAAGAAAAGGAACGGATTCGTATCACCTTGAATTCAATTGGCGATGCCGTTATAGCAACTGATACAAAGGGAATCATCACCCTGATGAATCCGGTAGCCGAAGACCTGACTGGCTGGCGTGCCCCAGAGGCAATTGGTAAAGCTATCGAAGCTGTTATGCAGTTAACCGATGGGGAAGATGGTCGCCCTATCCAAAACCCCATCCGCTTGGTACTTCAAGAACAACGAACAGTCGGAATGGCATTAAACACTTTTCTATCCAAAGGCCTAACCAAAAGCATAGGTGTTGAAGACTCTGCGGCTCCCATTGTTGATCAGGATGGCAATATAACCGGGGCGATTATCGTGTTTCATGATGTGAGTGAAGCACGGGCTATGGCGACGAAAATGACCCATTTAGCCCAGCATGACGCACTGACCAATTTACCCAATCGTATTCTGCTTTACGATCGCATTCAGCAGGCGCTGAGTCGTCGTCGCCGTGATGCCAGTACAGTGGCATTATTTCTGTTGGATATTGATAACTTTAAAGCAGTGAATGACGTGCATGGTCATTTGGTGGGCGATGAACTGATTCAACAAATTGCCCGAGCTCTTTTAGAGGAGGTGCGAGATTGCGATACCTTGTGTCGGCAAGGTGGCGATGAATTTATTTTTCTCTTTCCCGGCATAGAGTCAACAACCTATGTAACGCAAATGGCAGAGCGTTTGCTAAAGGTTTTCGAACGAAACTGGATTCTCGGCGATAAAGCGTTTCGTTTAACGGCGAGTATTGGCATAAGTTTAGTGCCGGATGACGCTGAAGAGGTGGAATCGCTTTACCGCCACGCCGATGCTGCGATGTATTCCGCAAAAAATGCTGGCCGCAATCGGTTTCATTTTTATAGCGCAGAAATTGAGTCTAAATTGGTTCTCCACCGAATGCTGGAAGCACATCTTGCAGATGCATTGGCGAATAATGTATTTGAAGTGTTTTATCAACCAAAAATTAACGTGTCAGCTGGCACCATCGTCGGCGTTGAAGCCTTGGTTCGCTGGCGCCAGCCAGATGGCTCTATAACCAGTCCCGCCACTTTCATTCCACTGGCAGAGGAAACAGGCTTGATTGTGCCGCTTGGAAAATTGGTTTTTCTACAAGCGTTTAAACAATCGCTGGCCTGGCAGCAACAGGGCTTTGATTTGCGGGTGGCAGTCAATGTTTCAGTGGTGCAATTTGAGGATGACAACTTCCTGGCAATGCTGGATGAAATAGTGAGTGAGACAGGCGTTTCTCCTTCGTCAATAGAGCTTGAAATCACAGAAAGTTTGCTGGCCAAAAATGTCGAGCGGGTCAATAGCATTTTTGCTGCATTAAAAATGCGAGGGTTCAAAATTGCATTGGACGATTTTGGTACGGGCTATTCCAGCCTCTCCTATCTTAAAAATTTTCCCTTTGATGTGCTGAAAATCGATCAGAGTTTTGTGCGCAATATGCTGGGTAGCCAAGTGGATCAAAATATCGTTCGCGCAATCGTTCAGATTGCTCAAGGAATGGATTTGCGTTTGGTAGCTGAGGGAGTGGAAACCCGGGAACACGTGCAAGCGCTAAAAGCTATGGGGTGCGAAATAATGCAAGGCTTTTATTACAGCCGGCCCTTGCCCTTATCTGATATTAACCGGCTGCTTGGAATGCACATTTCACTTCCAGAAGTACCGGGTTCAAGCCAATGACAAAACAAACGAAATTATCAATTCCCCTTGCACTATTGTTGAGTGGATTTTTATCTTTGGTGTTTGCCTCTGGCATGACATGGATGGTGCAGAAAGATAGAACTGTCGAGCTGGACAAAATAGTCAGTCAAGAAGCAGATGAATTGATGGAAAAAATGGTTGAGCGAGTCACGCTTTACCAATATGGTTTACGTGGAGCTCGATCATTTGTGATTTCGCAGGAAACAAGCGATGGTCTGACCAGAACTGATTTTCATCACTATTTTGTTACCCGAGATCATGCTAAAGAGTTTCCTGGTGCGCGGGGTTTTGGTTTTATTCGCAGGGTTGAGCCAACCCAGGTTCAGGAATTTTTACAGCGCGCGCAAGCCGACGATTTCCCGGAATTTACCATTCGCCAATTGCAACCGAACGACGCAGAACGTTATGTCATTCAGTACATAGAACCCGTAGACAATAATCGCGCTGCCGTGGGTTTGGATATTGCCTCAGAAAATCATCGTCGTACTGCCGCACAGCGGGCAGTAGAAACCGGCGAGGCTCAGCTAACTGGCCCAATCACTCTCGTACAAGCAACGGGTAACCCGCAACAATCCTTCCTGTTTTTAATGCCGATTTATCGTACCTGGGTAACACCAGCCACACC
>CBFGPN010000194.1:0-7105 GCA_965650675.1 uncultured Cellvibrio sp. | reverse complement strand
GGCGTGCATATCTATGTTTTGCCTGGACCAATAAATAAATCCAGCCCAGCAGTGCATAAAGTTAAACCCACAATAAAAAATGCTAAACCAAAACCATCGGTTCGTTGATGCAGTTACTCGTAAACTTTTTTATAGCGTCATCTATTACTCCGGCAATTAAGATTACCTGCAAATAAATGAATTTCTCTCGGGTAATTGGGCTGTTCTACTGGAGAATCTATATTGCCGGATTAATAGTAACGTAGTGGTTTGTCTAGGCGTCATCCCAATTAATCTCATTTCCATTTATATCTGTGGAATAACAATAGACTTTGTGTGATTTTAAAGCTCCATCCAACTTCTCATGATGAGGTGTCCAATAGTTAGCACCTGTTCTTAAAGGGTCTGGCTCCAAATGTCCAGCACCGATAACTACGATAACGTCGAACCCGTTGACCAAAAATTTTTTTGCTAATGTCAAAATGTTCTTGTATTGCTTGTTATGTCGATCTGGTGAGGTTTCTCCACCGTCGGAATCGAAACCGAAACATTTTCCAGGTTTGATTTTTTTTCTCAGAAAGTCCTTATCAAGTGAACCTCCCTTTTTATGCGTGGTCACATCGTCAAGGATTCCATCTATTGAACCCGATTCTTCTGGTTTGCCGTCGTAATTGATTTCTAATAAAACGACATAATTGTTTCCAATTTTTCCGTTTATACTTTTGAATCGTTGGTAATTGGATTTAATTGATCCATCCTTACCGTGATCATCTCCGATGAAAACAACTTTGCCCATACAAATTCTCCCATTTTTTTAGTGAAAGTATATTTATGACCAGGTTTTGATAACTGGTTAAAGAATGATTCCAAGTTTATTGTGATGCAAGATATTGGTAGACAGTAGCTAAGTTTTATTGCTAAAGCAATATCAATGACTTATGAAAAGAGTAATTAGGTGACTAATTTATTTTTAATTTTTAATGAAATAAAATGCGACAGATGATTTTTATATATTGCTATCCCATTTTAATTGGTAGGTAAATTAGTCACTAAAGTTGTGTAATTTTTTCACTGCAAAATATTTCATTATGACGCTATCGGCTATCCTTGAATCAACGCGTAACTTGGAATAAAAACCTTGTAGGTTGGAAGAGCGAAGCGGCTTCCGACATGTTCGGTTCAAAGACATGTCTGTAATTGGTCAATTTGTCGGAAGTCGGCTTTGCCTCTTCCAACCTACGGCTGTGATTAAATATTAAAATTGGAATTATTGTGCTCGTTTAAAATAGTGGCGCGCTAGAAGAAAAAATCATTGAGATAAAAAATGAAATCAAAACAGTTATTGAATGCAGTCCAAATTTTGTTTGTCACCTTCTTTCTCGGCGCTTGTGATTCTATTTTGACAAAACCTGCTGAGAAGACGGTTCCCTGGCAAGCCGATTTAGGTAACGGTTTTTATCAAAATCCCATTTTATATGCTGACTATTCAGATCCTGATGTGGTGGCAGTGGGTGATGATTTTTACATGACGGCTTCCAGTTTTAACGCTGCGCCTGGCTTACCTATTTTGCATTCAAAGGATTTGGTTAACTGGCAATTGATCAATTATGCATTGCCGGTTTTGGTTCCGGAAAATGTTTTTGCGGTGCCACAACATGGCAATGGTGTCTGGGCACCGAACATTCGTTATCACGATGGGTTTTATTGGATTTTTTATCCTGACCCTGATTACGGAATTTATGTTATCAAAACGCAAAATCCAGCCGGGGCCTGGAGTAAACCAACATTGATATTACCCGGCAAAGGTCTAATCGACCCAACGCCATTATGGGATGACGATGGCAAAGCTTATTTATTACATGGTTGGGCAAAAAGCCGAGCGGGATTTAATAATATTTTGACTTTGCATTCCATGTCTTGGGATGCATCCACTGTTGAATCAAATGGACATCATTTAATTGATGCTAACGCTATACCCGGTTACAAAACCCTTGAAGGCCCCAAGTTTTATAAACGTAATGGCTACTATTATATTTTTGCGCCTGAGGGTGGAGTTCCGGTTGGCACTCAAGCTGTATTCCGTGCAAAGAATATTCAGGGGCCTTACGAATTTAAAAAAGTGATGGTGCAGGGCACAAGTTCCACTAATGGGCCGCATCAGGGAGCCTGGATATCCACATCAAAAGGCGAGGATTGGTTTGTGCATTTTCAGAGCCGGGGCGCTCATGGTCGTATTGTGCATTTGCAACCTATGCATTGGAAAAATGATTGGCCCGTGATTGGTGTCGATTCGGATAATGATGGCGTTGGTAACCCTGTTCAGTTTTACAAAAAACCCGACTTGCCAACACAGAAGGTTAGCAATTTACCATTCATGGATTCCTTCGATAAACAATCGCTGGGTTTGCAATGGCAATGGAACGCAAATTTCCAAACCCGTTGGTATTCACTTAATGATGCGCCAGGCTATCTACGATTGTTTGCGACTGACGATGTTGCGCCGCTCACACAAAATCTTTGGTTAAACCCTGCGATATTGTTGCAAAAATTACCTGCTCCAAAATTTATTGCGCAAACCAGATTGGTCATTCCGGAGGGTGCAGACAACCTTATGAGTGGCATGGTGTTATTGGGTGAGGATTATCGTTGGGTCGGTGTCAAAATTGGAAATGGTGTGGCTACTCTTGGCTTTGCAGAATGCAGAGATGCACGTTCAGGATGTCAGGAGATATTTAAGCCAGTCAGGAAACTTGAATCACAAGAAATTACGCTCAGGTTTTTTATTAATGAAGGTGGCTTGAGTGTGTCTGGATTTGTTGATGGTGAACATTTCGAAGTCAATGACGAATTATTTCAGGCGCGTCCAGGTCGTTGGGTGGGCGCAAAAATTGGATTGTTTGTACGTGCAATTGGCAAGTCAAATGGACAATATTTGGATTTTGATTATTTTAACATTGAAGCGCCAACCGAATGTTGCATGAAATAACGTTAATTTGAATCAATGACCATTGACTCATTTTTAAAAAATACTCATCACACGAGAGATATTATGAGAAAGATACTGACTGCTGCGTTGGCACTATGCGTGGTTTACGTTTCAAATAGTTTTGCTCAAAATCCGTTAAATTTTGGCAACAATATTCGAACTGCTGACCCCTCTGGTCATGTGTGGGGTGATGGAAAAATGTATCTCTATACATCACATGATGAAGCGTGTCAGGAGGATTTTCACATGAAAGATTGGTACGCGTTTTCATCCACTGATTTGGTGAATTGGAAAACCCATGGGCCAATTTTAAAGATCAGCGATTTAACCTGGGCGGATAATTTTGCATGGGCACCTGATGCCGCTTATAAAAATGGAAAATATTATTTGATATTTCCTGCAGGCACCGGCTTTAAAGACAGGGTCAACCCGGAAAAAAGTACTAAATGGATGGGACTTGGTGTAGCGGTCAGTGGTTCACCCACTGGCCCATTTAAAGATGCAATCGGAAAACCGCTTTGGACTACGCCATATGCTAATGATCCCAGTTTATTTATCGATGATGATGGCAAGGCGTATTTATACTTTCATGGTTTAAATGCGGACTATCAAGTGGCTGAAATGGCCGATGATTTACTCAGCATAAAGGGTGGATTACAAAAAATGGATATGGGCGGATACGAGCCAAAAATGGAAGGGCCTTGGGTATTCAAACGTAATGGGATTTATTATTTCACTATGCCCGAAAATAACCGCGTACTCTCTTACTACACATCCAAATCACCTAAAGGTCCGTGGAAATATCGTGGCGTAATAATGGAAGCAGAGCACGGCAATAATCATCACTCCATCGTCGAATACCAGGGCCAGTGGATTCTGTTCTATCACCGCTGGTTAGACACTCCCGAAACCAATTGCAAAAAGAAACAGCGTCATGTTGCAGCTGAGTACGTGAAATTTAATGAAGATGGCAGCATTCAGAAAGTGAAGCGAACAACTAAAGGGGTTAGTGATTTTCCAGACAGAATTAAACATCCGAACTAAATTCTGCAACTGGCCGAATGACGAACCTAATAAAATATGAATAATTTCACAGTGAACCCCATTCAAAAATTTCAGCAATGGTGGCGAGTAGCTTCGGAGAATTCACCATTACAACAAAAAAGTGCAGTGTGTATTTCAACAATTGATGAAAACGGATTTCCAAGCGGCAGGTTTGTGGATTTGAAATCTGCTGACGAAAATGGTTTTACTTTTTGTACTTACCTCGATTCTGCAAAAGGAAAGCAGATTCAAATCAATCCTAAAATAGCAATGACTGTGTGGTGGGATCATGTGGGTTATCAGGTGAGAGTTATTGGTGAGGCGACAGCTATCAGTGAAGTTGAAGCTGATGAAATTTGGCAAACCAGAAAGCGCAGCGCTCAACTCACTACCACGGCATTCCACCAAAGCCAGCCAATGCTTGAATTGAATGAATTGGAAAGTAGATTTAAATCTGTTGAGAATAAATTTACTGGTCTGGAAGTTCCAATGCCTACTAATTGGGGAGGTTATTGTATTCGCCCAATATCAATTGAATTTCTTACGTTTACAGAAAGCAGGCTGCATATTCGTAAATTGTATAGTCGTGCAGGGGATGATTGGATAACAAGTTATCTTCAGCCTTGAGCGACAAGTAGGTTGGGCAGTAATGCCCAACAGAAATCTCAATGGTAAAGAAAATGTTGGGCATTGCTGCCCAACCTACGGGTAAGACAAGTCGGAGTTTGTTGTCATTGCTGCGGAGACAGGAGCCGTCAGATCGGCGAAGTTAATCCAGTTGTTAAAAAATCAAGAGCTGGGTCCCTGCTTTCGCAGGGATGACGGTGTGCGATTGAATGAAACCGCTGAAGGTATTGCGAATAATCGGGCGTACAGCAAAATTTTGGTCTAAAAATATTTTTAATTTTTGATCAAACATAGTGCTGTAATTTAAAAACATTAATGTCAGGGATATCTATGAATCAACTCACCAAAATTCAAGCACAAATGCGTGCTGATCAAGTGCGGGCGTTTCGGGCAGAGCAAGTTTTGCTGAGTGAACAAGGTTTACTGCAATTGCCAGACGATACATCAGCAGCGATTCAACAGTATCACGATAATTTGTTGCGTGAATTGCAACAGGCGCAGGATGTAGATTTGAGTGAAGGTGCTCGGCATTTGTCGCTTGGTATGCAGATAGTTTCTTTTCTTGGTGCGAGTGCGTTAGCAGCGAGTTTATTTTTTCTGTTTCATCAATACTGGGGATACTTTGCAACGACAACACAGGTCATCATTTTAATTGCCGCACCGCTCGTCAGTTTAGTAATTGCATCTTGGGCGCAGCGATTGGATAGTTCAGGTTATTACGCAAAGTTGGCTGCGCTGATATCGTTTGCGAGTTGGGTGTTAAATATTGCGATGCTCGGCAGTATTTTTAATATCACGCCATCGCCCAACGCTTACGCCATATTTGCACTTTACGGATTTATACTCGCTTATTTATTGCAAGTGCGTTTAGTGTTAGCAGCTGCACTGGTGTGTAGTTTTATTTTTATCAGTGCCAGGTTTGGCACATGGATGGGCAGCTATTGGGTTTCTGTAGGCGAAAACCCCGAACATTTTTTATTGCCCTCGCTGATTTTCTTCTCACTACCTTTGTGGATCAATCAATCGCGTTTTCATGGATTTACGGCGATTTATCAATTGTTGTCCGTGGTCACATTTTTTATCGCATTACTCATTTTGGCGAATTGGGCAGACAGTAGTTATCTACCTTGGTCGAATGACGTGGTTGAAGGTTTTTATCAGGTGGCAGGTTTTGTGGCGAGTGCATTATTGGTGCTTTACGGTTTGCGCACGGGTGCAGTGAATTTAATGCTCGCAGGTAATGTATTTTTTGCGCTTTTCTTATACACCAAATTTTTTGATTGGTGGTGGGATTGGATGCCTAAATACCTTTTCTTTTTCGTGATTGGACTCACCGCGATTTTAGTGTTGATGGTATTTAACCGGCTGCGCAAAGCACAACAAAATGCTTTGCAAAAAGCACAGCAGCCAGGAGGCGAGATATGAACACATGCATCAATAATATAGAGGCTAAAAAATTACTCTGGTTAGCAGTAGGCTTGGTGCTATTGGTGAATATATTTATTCTGGGCAAGGTCTACATGAATCGCTCAGAGGTAACCGCGCAACTGCAATTAAGTGAACGCGAATTGCAGTTTCCGCGCAACTACGGTTTCAGCAAAGAAGATTCAAGCCTACGTGTAGATCTGCACTGGACAACACCTGTCACTGAGCCAACTGACATGAACCTGAATGGCTGGCGCTGGCGTCACAATCGTCAGCTGCAATTAAATGATGCAAATTTTCTCAGTTTTCAATTTCCGGATTGCACACAGAAAACGCGCATGCAAGAACGTAGTGCCTGGGTTTTATTGGAATTCAACGGACAGAGTTATACAGACTATGTGGCACAAGTTGAGCGGTATCACGCATTGACCATGGGCTTAACGCCTGCACAAAATACCGGAGAGTCAGAAAAAGAGTTAGTTGCAAAACGTAAAGACGCTACTGAATTTTTAACAGAAGCTAAAACAGAAAGCTCGCGTTTATTTGTTATAGATGCAGCTGCTGATCGGGGGGTATTGGAAACAGCACTGCGCAACCGACAATCAACCGCCAATGGCCAACTATTTATTGTGCCCGCCGAAGTGCGTCCCTATTACTATCGCTGCAACAAGAATGACAAGCGCCCAACAGAAGTTATTATCGATAAACTCGCTGTGGAATCGCTTTATATCCCTAACTCTTTTTCACAATATTTTCCAAAAGATCACCATGCAAGACGAAATGCAAAATTCACAATAGAAGTATCCTATGGCCGATTTTTTGAGCCTTGGATAAGTGGGTTTATTGGCAAGTAGGTTGAGCATTGCGGCCCAACCTAGGGTTAACACAAATCGGAGTTTGTCGCATTCCTGCGGAGGCAGAAGCCGTCAAGCCAGCGAAGCTAATTCGGTTGTTAAAAAATCAATAGCTGGATCCCTGCCTCGGCAATTGCTCCTGCATTACTCTACTACATCACTTCCATGTGATTATTCGCAGGGATGACGA
>CBFGPN010000193.1:0-7158 GCA_965650675.1 uncultured Cellvibrio sp. | reverse complement strand
ACAGCCAATCCACCCACAAATGGAATTAAATACATTCCTTTTGTAGGAATACCAAATTTTTTCATTGCACGTAAATGTCCATATTCATGAAATATCAAAACACCAATCAGTGCCAATGCAAATTCCAGTGAAAATAAAATACTGTAAGCGCCCACACTGGTTGCAATCAAAGCAACTTTGATTACCTGAACTGATTTTAATAATTTAAAACCCAACGCCAACAACATCCACTTACTATTTGAGTTGGACGACTTGTTTAATGATTCATTTGCAGCAAGATGATCAGAATTGATCGAACCTGCATCTGATAGCGCAACCACCAATAAAGATTTAACCCCTTCCTCTACAATCTGATCATTTACCATACATTTGTAAGCAATTTCTTTTTGCTCCATATCTACAGTAAAGATTAATTCAACAACACCCAACCCCTCAATTTCTACGCGGTGTGAGCTATGCATTTCACGATTATGTTTTTGCGATACCGGTTTATCATTAACCAGCAATAATTCCTCACCTGACGATGGTGAAAAATCCAAAATAATTTTATTATTTTTATAATTTATACTCAGTATCCGCATA
Source organism: uncultured Cellvibrio sp. (assembly GCA_965650675.1). GTDB lineage: Bacteria > Pseudomonadota > Gammaproteobacteria > Pseudomonadales > Cellvibrionaceae > Cellvibrio. Next base: position 6,576 of record CBFGPN010000193.1, on the reverse strand, counting down.
ACAAACCACTCTATTAATGTATAATTTCGCAATCAATCTTAATCAGGATATGTGATGATTGCTCTTGGTCGATATAATCAGTTAACCGTCGTTAAAATTACAGAATTTGGCATTTTTCTGGATGGCGGAAAATTTGGCAATATTTTATTACCCAAACGTTACGTCACTGAAAATATGCAATTGGGCAATCGTTTAAATTTGTTTGTCCATCTTGACTCAGATGATAGCCTTATAGCAACCACATTGATACCCAAAGCCCAGGTAGGTGAATGTGCGTACCTGAAAGTAAAAGATGTGAATGCAATCGGTGCATTTCTCGATTGGGGACTTGCAAAGGATTTATTGGTTCCATTCAGTGAGCAACAACAACCCATGAAACTGGGTGAATCCTACGTTGTCTGCATTTATCTTGATGCCTACACAGGACGAATTACAGCCTCTTCACGATTAAGTCGCCATCTCGATGAAAGATCTTCAGGTTTTACAGCTCATCAATCGGTTGATCTGTTAATTTGTGGTCAAAGTAATTTGGGCTACAAAGCCGTTATCAATCATACCCACCTGGGACTGATTTTTCGCGATGACGCTATCAAACCATTACAATATGGTGAGCGTATTGAAGGCTTTATAAAACATATCCGACCAGACAAAAAAATTGATTTAAGTTTGCAAAAAAAATCAACTGATGCGAAATCAGATTTAGCCGAAAAAATTATTGTTTATTTAAAACAACATCAAGGTGTTGGATATCTGACAGATAAAAGTGATCCAGGCGAAATCTATCAAATATTTAAAGTCAGCAAGGGAAACTATAAAAATGCACTAAGTTTGCTTTACAAACAACGTCGCATTTTAATTACACCTGAAAAAATTACATTGGTTGATCAGGAAAACAAATAAGGAAATAGCTTTCGCTTTTCTTCTTCTGTTAGATTTCCCACGCGCTGCTTGTTTTTTTCCGGTACTGATTGAATATCAGGAAAGTACTCCAGTGCTCTTTCCAAACTTGCCTCCCTGATAATATGTAAAATTGGATAGGGAGCACGATTCGTTAGATTTTCAGCGTCATCCGAATCAACGCCAGCAAAACAATAGTCCGGATGGAAACTGGCTATTTGAAATTCACCTTCAAAACCTTCCCGCCGCAACAATTGATTAGCCCAAATCAAAAACTGGTTATAGTCCCAAAAATCTTGTAAATGCATGGGCAAAACCAATAAGCTGGTTTCAATTTGCGTTTGCTGCTGAAGCAATTCGCATTCGGATTTAAGCCTGGCAAGCAAAGCCTCATCATCATCCACCCAGATCAATGATATTCTGACCCGACCTTCTTTGCGCGGCTTTGCAGCAAAAGGACATAAATTCAATCCAATCACAACCTGATCCATCCAGGTTGACACCTCATCGATAATTTGATTTTCTTGCACGACTCTTCACAACCGTTATTGGGAACATTATGAAATACAATTCTATCCTCCAAACCATCGGCAATACACCCTGTGTTCGCATTAATCATCTATTCCAAAATAACATTGAAGTTTGGATGAAAATAGAACGCTTTAACCCCGGTAGCAGTATCAAGGATCGTATCGCACTGGCCATGATTGAAGATGCAGAAACAAAAGGTTTAATTAATAAAGACTCGACAATTATTGAACCCACATCAGGTAATACCGGTGTTGGCCTGGCACTGGTCTGTGCTGTAAAAGGTTATAAATTAATATTAACCATGCCGGAATCCATGTCGATAGAACGCAGAAAATTAATCAAAGCCTATGGTGCTGAAATCGTATTAACACCGAAAGAATTGGGCATGGGCGGTTGTATTGCCAAGGCTAATGAATTAGTGGCATCAACATCCAATTCATGGATGCCACAACAATTTAATAACCCGGCCAATGTTGAAATTCATCGCCAAACAACCGCACAAGAAATTCTGGAAGATTTCCCCGATGGTGTGGATTACTTGATTACCGGAGTGGGAACAGGCGGACATATCACAGGTTGCAGTGAAGTTCTCAAACAAACATTTCCTGCAATGAAAACATTTGCCGTGGAGCCGGAAAAATCGCCGGTGATCAGTGGCGGTCAAAAAGGTTTACATCGAATACAAGGCATAGGCGCCGGTTTTATTCCGCAAGTATTAAACACACAAACATTGGATGGCACCATTTTGGTATCCGAAGAAAACGCATTCAACATGACACGTGAGTGTGCAACAAAAGAAGGGATTTTGATTGGTATTTCTTCAGGTGCAATTTTGGCTGCAGTTGCACAAAAACAAAATGAATTACCAAACGGAAGTCGGGTGCTGATTTTTAGCTATGATACTGGTGAGCGTTATTTATCAATTGAGGATTTGTTTTAATTTTTTACAAGCGCACGACTTTTTTGAATATCTAAAAAGGGCGGCCACAGGAGCCGCCCACAATTAATCTTATTCCAAAGCTACAACAATCACTGATTTCGCCGGAATATCCAATGCCAATTTCCCGCCTTTGGCCGTAGCTGAATAAGCTTTCGGCGCAATAGCATTGGGATTTGCAAAAGTATTGTGCGTATCCATTTTGTCGGAGGTCAGCACTTGACCAATTGCTTTTTTGGCAGTTATCCCTTTTACATTAACATTCAAAGTTTCAGCTTTATGGGGATTGGTATTGGCAATTGCCAAATAGACTTTTCCATCTTTTGCCTTTGCAGCCGAGACACTGATTGCAGGAATTGTTTTCTTATCAAACTCATACTGCGGAACATTTTTAACATCAACAGGTAATGACACTGCATCCTGAAATGGAATGTACATTTTAAAGACGTGATACGTTGGAGTTAAAACCATCTTGTCTTTTTCTGTCAGTATCATCGCTTGCAGTACATTAACCATTTGCGCAATTATGCTCATGTGTACACGATCGGCATGTTTGTGAAAAATATTAAAATTCAACGCTGCAACAATTGCATCACGCAAACTATTTTGTTGGTAAAGGAAACCGGGATTATCGTCCCCCGTTACGTCATACCATGTGCCCCACTCATCAACATAGAAACCGACCTTTTTTTCAGGGTCATTTTTATCCATCACTTTTTTATTTTCTACAATAAAACCATCCATACGCAGTGTTTGCTGGAAGGTAGAAAACCATTCTGATTCAGGGAAACCTGTTGCAGCCCCTTTTACCGCCCAATCACCTTTCGGCAGAGTGTAATAATGGAAGCTCACGGCATCCATTCTCAAACTCCAATTGGGTTTTACATTTGCAGTAAGGTGATCTGCCCAACTGGTGTCATCAGTGTGTCCGCCACTGGCAATTAAAATAGGCGTATTGTGTTTAGGAGTTTTCAGGAAAGCGGCATATTGCTTGTAGAGATTTGTGTAAAACTCCGGTGTCATATTGCCACCACATCCCCATGCCTCATTACCAATAGCAAAATAATGCACGCGGAAAGGTTTATCGCGGCCGTTTTTACGGCGCAACTCAGCCAGAGTCGATTTGCCTTCTGCCGTCATATACTCCAGCCACTCTGCCATCTCTTGTGGTGTACCCGTTCCAAGATTGCCATTGACATAAGCTTCAGCGCCGAGCATTTCTACCAAATCAAAAAATTCGTGAGTACCTACGGCGTTATCCTCCATTACACCACCCCAGTTGGTATTCACTCTTACCATGCGCTTGTTGCGAGGGCCAATACCATCCCGCCAGTGATATTCATCCGCAAAACAGCCCCCAGGCCATCGAATCAAAGGGACTTTCAAATCCTTCAGCGCACCTACAACATCATTACGCCAACCCTTGGTATTGGGGGTTTTCGACTCGGGTCCCACCCAAATACCCTCGTAAATTCCCCGACCCAAATGTTCGGCAAATTGACCATATATGTTTTTGTTAATAATTGGACCGGCTTGGGTGGCATCCAGTGTGACTTCGGTTTCTGCAATTGCAAATGCGGAATAACAAACAGCCACCAGCATTAATGCGGATTTAAATTTATTCATAAAACTCTCTCTTATTTTGGGATTTATCAGAATGCAGAGGGACTATAATAATATTGTCTTACAATTGCAAACAGCATAAACAAAAATAGACAAACCTGATCTCAGAGCCAGTCTTTACGCTTGAAATACCAATAAGGCAATACTGCCGAGAGAACCATCATGGCCAAGGCAAGCTCAAAGCCATAGGGCCAATCCGAAAATGGAATTATTTTAAAGTTCATACCGTACATGCTGGCCACCACTGTTGGAGGCAGGAATACCATGGCCGCAATTGAAAATATTTTGATGATCTGGTTTTGCTCGATATTGATAAAACCCTGGGTTGAATCCATCAAAAAGTTGATTTTGTCGAACAAAAAAGCGGTGTGCGACATCAGTGTATCCACATCTCGTTTGATCTCACGGGTCGTTTCCTGCAAATCCAGAGAATCCCTTATGTGCTTTTGAATGAATGAAATGGAGCGCTGGGTATCCATCAGACAAAGGCGTATCTTTCCGTTACTGTCTTCCAATTTGGCGAGCTGGTCTATGGCATCCTCCAGCTCGGCGTCACTGTCTTCCAGTACCATGCGGCTAACATCTTCAAGCTTGCGATGAATGTCTTCCAAAGCATCTGCGAGGTTTTCAACCTTTTGCTCAAACATGGTCACCAGCAATTCCGCAGGAGAGCCAACTTGCACTTGCCCTGCCCGTGTACGCATGCGCAATAACCGAAAGTCAGCAATATCGTCCTCACGCAAAGTGATCAATCGCTTGTCCTGAAGAATAAAAGCAACTGTAGCGGTACTGTGTCGGCCTGATTCACCGGGGGCCAAAAACAGTGAGTGGACATGTACACCGGCACCATCCTGGAAATAACGTGCGGAAAACTCAATCTCTTCTACATCATCGGATTCAGGTAACTCGGCACGGAGAAATGTATTGAGCTCTTCACGTTCGTCATCGCTTGCTTCACGAGCGTCTATCCACAGAGCATTAGCCAGTGCAACCTTGGTATTCTCATCTGCCTGCAGATCTTCACGCAGTGTTGAGCCTTGCAATTTAAAAAGTCTTAACATAGGTCGCCTCCAAGGTATTGCGGTCGGCTTTATAGCATATTCAGAAGATAGTTAAAGCTTTTTCTTAAGACTTTACTTTAAGTATTTGCCCTCTCGTTAGTATAGATCAATAGACCTTATCCGCACCCTCGGGGCGTGTTTTAAATCGGCGATGAACCCACAAGTATTGATCAGGGGCTTTTCTAATCATGGACTCTATAATCCGGTTGATGCGTGTTGCATTTAATACTTCATCTTCCGAGGGAAAGTTTTCCAGCGGAGGGCCAATTTCAACACGATAAAACCCTTCTTCATCGCGATAATATGCGATCGATAAAACCAATGCGTTTCCCATACTGGCAATACGCGATGTTGCTGCCACACTCGCCGCCTGAACACCAAAAAATGGAGCAAACACACTGTGTTTTCTCCCATAATCCTGATCAGGTGCGTACCACACAATATGTCCACGACGCAGGTTTTTGATCAATTGCATAGTGTCTTTTCGCGCTATTGTCTGGTTGATGTATGTTTTACGCGCTTTGATTTGTATATAAATCATCAGAGGGTTAACTTCACTTCGATAAAGCACATCGATGGGATGGTACATGGTTAACACTCGTGCACCCACGTCGATTGCTGTCAAATGGCTACCGACCAACAATACGCCCTTTCCTTCTTTTCTGGCAGCATCAAGATATTCTCCACCAATAAAAGTATGTCGATTACGAAACTTTTCAGCAGACCCCCACATGGCCATAGCTGTTTCCATAAAATGGATTCCACAAGAACGCATCACACCGCGAACAATCTGCTGCCGCTCCTCTTCTGATAACTCCGGATAACACAGACGAATATTGACTTGTGCTATATGCCGACGAGACGCCGCAAAATGAAAAAATAAACATCCCAGCAAACGACCAATCCGGAAATTAACTCTTACAGGCAAAAATGCGCAGAGACGCAAAATCCCGAGAAGTATCCAGGTGGGCCAATATTGGGGGAGAAAAAAGCGATAGGAAAAAACCTCAGCAGAATGTTTGTTCAAAATTATTCTCATTTTTTATTATGTATTGAGCCGGAGTATAACTTAAATGAGATTTAATACATTCATTAAAAAACAAAGGAGGCATAAAGCCTCCTTTGTTTGAACAGTACAACAATCAGAGCTTGTAACCATCTTCTTCGTGCAAACTTAAATCCAATCCGACATTTTCCTCTTCTGCAGTAACACGCAAGCCACTCGTCACCAAAGATGTCAGCTTCAATACCAGATAGGTGACCACAGCTGTATAAACAAAGGTGACGACTATGCCAATCAATTGGATCTTGATTTGACCTGCCATGGTTTCAACACCTGCAGCAAAACCCTGTCCACTAAAGGCACCCAATTGGGTTGATGCAAATATGCCAACCAACAGAGTTCCCAAAACACCACCTACACCATGAACAGGGAACACATCGAGAGAATCATCGATTTTCAGCTTGCGCTTGATAAATTGCGTCATGTAGAAACAAATCACACCCGCTGAAAGACCAATAATCAAT
>CBFGPN010000192.1:0-7167 GCA_965650675.1 uncultured Cellvibrio sp. | reverse complement strand
CTTCATCGCCATTAAAACAAACCTGACGATTGTTTCCGCGTTGAATTATGTGTTGTGGAATTCCCACGGGGCATAAACGATTTAGTCTTGCCATTTTTATCTTCCTTGATGTGTTGTTTAGAAATTAATTTTACTCTGAGCCCAATTATTCCTCTTTAGATGTGTAGTTTGGATTTAATATAGACATCCCGCTAACTACTCTACTTATATAAAAACCACTACAAACTGGACATTCCTGAGTAACATACAAAAGTTTATGTTTATCGCAATAACTATTACATGTCGCTGGAGAGTATGAGGCTTGTGTTACAACACAAGATTCTACGTCAACAAAGTTAGGTAGCTGCTCACGCAACTCTGAAAGATCATCCCATCCGCATCCGATAAAAACTTGAATATATCCATCACGCTTTATCGCAAAACGAACTGATTTTATTGCATCGTGAATAGATATGTCGTGTATTTTAGCCGTCCACTCTGCTACAGCCTTGGTACAATTTTCTATCGGCTTGCAGCAAATGTCGAAATTAATAGGATTTTCCATAATTATCATCTCTTCGGAATAATTCGGCCAGCAACTATAGAGTAATCGAGATTTTGCGACTCTACAGAGAATCTGAACGGAGGTGGTGTGAGCCCATCAGGTCTCGGTAACGGGATGATAGTAGATGTGCGCTGTGGAAAAGCAGAAAGGGGTCAGAGCCTTTAATTAAAAATCTCGTCATTATAAACTCCACTCAATTCAAAAAGGGATCTATTTTATGCAGCGAGTGTATCTTGCCTAATCTTGTGTTTACTAATCAAATAATCAATGGCCCCGTAAAAGCATCCACACCGATTTTAATCAGTGTGGATTTTTCATTATCTGATGTCACGCCTTCTGCGATCATAATAATTCCCAATGAATGACCTAATTGGCAAAGGCTTTGTACAAAAGTTTGGTTATTGGGATTTTTATCAATTTGGCGAATAATGGCTGAATCAATTTTCAGGTAATGCATGCCGATATCCTGTAATTGTTCGAATCGGATAAATTCCAGGCCTGCATGTTCCAAACCAATTTTACAACCCAGTTGGCGTAATTCTTTTGTCAGGCTGCGAAATTCATTGGGGTAACGTAAAATAGATGCTTCCGAAAACTCAATCCATAAATTATGGGTGCGATCTCTGGCTTGATTCAGTAGAGTGAGAAATTCTTCTTTTGCACGCGAATTATTTAATAAATCCGATGATATGTGAATCGCAAGAGGTGACATTGCTTGCAGTAAATTTTGCAGCACAATTTTTACAACGGCCAAATCAATGACCGTCAATAAATTAAGTCGCGATGCCCAGTGAATAAAATAACCTGCGGTTTTGTCTTCATCGCCAAGGCGCATTCTCAGTGGTGATTCCATGTGTAATATCTCACCTTTTATATTGCGTACCGGAAATTTTCCAAGCGACAATAAATTATTTTCCAGGGCGAAGTGAATATCATGTCGCCAATCAGATAAGTTGCGATGATGACCTGATTCTTGTGCTTTCACACAAGTAATAACGGCGTGATCGCCTTTTATTTCTGCTTGTGCAAGTGCGCCATCCAGATGGTGCATTAATTTGTGTCGATCATCATGGCTTTGGTATTGGATGGCGGCGATTGGAATGCCTATGTTTTGATGATCGCGTGCGATTAACTGGAAATTTAATCGTTGCACCAGATCGGCTGTCAGCGAATCCATGGTTTCGACCGCCGGTATCACTATCGCAAAATCGCTACCATTTAAGCGTCCGGCATAACTGTTGGTGTGTTGTTGGCATACATAATGAAATGCCTGTGCAATTTCCTTGAGAATTTCATCCACCTGATTGCGGCCAATACTGCTATTAAGTTCCTGTAAATTCAGAACCCGGCATAAAATAATCACGCCAATATTTTCGCTGTCGTCGCGCGTCAAGGTGTTATCCAACATGCTTAAAAAATGTGAGCGATTATTTAATTCGGTCAGTGAGTCGCGTAAAGAATCGCGACGTAATATCTCCAACTGGGCAGTATCTTTTTCCAGCATGGTTTTAACATCACTGGAAAGCCGATTCATCGCTTTTGTCAGCCGTTTGAATTCTGCAATGCCGGGTTCGGTTGAGGAAATAAATCGACGTTCACTAATTGCTTCTGCTTGCTCAATTAATTGTTTGAGTGGATCAGCAATTCGTCGAAATGTAAAAATCCCTAACAATCCTGCCAATAAACTGCTAATTAGCAACCACTCCAACAAACCTTTTGCTTGTTTCCATAAAGATTCGATAGCGAAACTACCATGGCTTTTTACAATAATGTTGCCGTATTGTTGCCAGCCATCCTGAATTAATGCAACACCGGGGGCAGCATCCAGATTGACCCATTTGGCAAACCATTCTGGAACAGGGCTTTCGGAATTGTCGAAGCGTCGCACTACAATAGGTTTTTTATGTTGGTCATTAAACATGATGTATTCATAATGGCCTGCATCAAATTGGGCAGTGATAATCAATTCTATGTCGATATTATCTTTATCCATTTGTGAGAGTGAAAGCGCCAGCGAATTTGCGTCATCAATATTTTTTATTTTTAATTGATTGGCCAAATATTCTTTGGCAGATAGTAAACTCATGATAAACGTGCCGCCCAAAGACAGCAGCAAGAGTAAGATCATACCTATCCACAATTGTTTTATTAATGACATAGTGACACCTTTCTAAAAACCATCTGCTTGTGTACGTTGAAGTAAATCCCGCCATCGTGATAAGCGAGCTGTGGGGTCGGCCTCGGCTGGTTTATTGCCAACCCATATTCCGCCGGAATTAAAACTGAAAACCGGTTTTAAATCAGGACGATGATTGGCTTGCTCGACTGACGAAATCAAATTATCCAAAATATAAGGAATACTGGTATCGGTTTCGTAATATCCCAGAACCATATGTGCCTGAAATAAACGACTGCTGGCATCACCGATTTGTGCTTTAACATAAATCAAACGTAATTTTGTAACATCAATTCCTGCTTCCAACAGGCCAAAGTATTTTGCAATTGCGTAGTCTTCACAGTCGCCAGCAGCTTGCCCCAGGGTTTCCAATGGCGTTGCCCAGTAATCCAGATTTTTCCAGAGAAGTCTGTCTTCCTGAAAATTCACCTGTGCATTAAAAAATTGGTTGATCTGTTGAATTTTTTCAAGATCAGTTTTGGTTTTGACATCGGCAATCAATCCATTCAATAAACGTAGCCGTTCAATACCACTTGCCCCGAAGCGTTGCAGCATACGATCTTCTTTCAGGCTGGTATCAATTGCGTAAACGCCGGTGATCAAAATGGTAAATGCCAAAATACTGATTGCATTCCGGAGAATAAATGGATTTGTAAAATCACAGTACTGATTCAATCTGTGATGCCACATGATAATTAAAACAACTCTACCTTTGAGCTGCTGGTTGAGGAATCTTCTTTATTTTTATCTCCGTTATTGTTGTCTAACAGATTGGCGGCTTCATCCAATTGGGCCAACAAACTCCGGAAATGTCCTTCAACCGCAATAGTGGCTTCCTGCAAACTTTCCAGCGCTTCCAGTGCGGCATCGGCAAGAGCTGTCATGGCTGTTTCCTGGGCAAGAGTGAGATCTAGACCCATTGCCATTTGTCGCAATGAAAAAGATAAATCCGTCATGATTGCTTTTACTGAATTGCGATTATCGCGCGATGCCATTTCCAACAACATCATCACCATGCGTGCGTTGTCCTGTTGTTCTTTTAACATTTCATTCACTTGCAAAGTTTTTGCGCGCGATTCGACTATGGATGCTATCTGTGCCAACACATCGCGCATTCGTCCATAACGTTCATTGTTATTGACGGGGGCATTTGTAACCAGTAACTGCACGTGATCAAAACTGAACACCAAAAAACGTTCATGCGAAACAATTCTTGAACTGGATGACCTCATGGTTTCCAATAATCGTTTATAAGATGCAGAGGTGTGTTCAGGAAAAATACTGACTGATTTATCAAAGCTGAATTGCACTATGCCTTCCATTGCCAGATCATTCACACAGTTGAGTGTCAATTGCGCCAGCTTGTTCATATCCATAGCACTTTGTACGGATTCTGCGAGCAATGCGACCACTCCCATTTCAGAAGCGGAACTCATGGCAGTGAATGCAATATCAGAATATTTTTTGATTTCAGCTTGCAAAGAATTGGCTGCTTGTTTGTCGTCAAATGCTTTTCTAATCACGGCAACAAAATCGTTGTGATTCATGCTGGCAAACAAATAGGCATCGACTCCCAGCTTGTCAATTTGATGGCGGGATGCTTCAGCTGTGTAGGGTGTGACAAATGCCAATCTGGATAAATCCGGTGGTATGGCTTCCAGATAGGCATCATTAAACCTGCCCTGATCTCCTACCAAAACAATGATCTGGTGTTTTTTGCAGAACTCAACAAATTCTTCAACGGATTCTGTATCTTCTGAACAGGTGGCTGCAAAAGGTAACAACTCTCCCTGGTTGTTGACTATGATTTGATAATCGGGAACTGAGAAAACTCCGTTTTCCCCTGAAAAATACCAAAGTGCTTCCATCTAGTGATTCTCCGCGCTATATAAAAATATCAACCTGAGTATAGATGCTATTTTAAAAAGATTATCCGCGCCGATTCATTTACCGGCTTTTAATTCCGGCGCTGGTGCAATACTGCAAAAATGGTAATAATTGCGCCGTTTTTATGCGTTTATTGACAATACTTGACTGGAGATATGAGTTGAAACTGATTGCTGCGCTATTATTTTTCACAAGCATAATCCTGTCGCAATTCTCCCTGGCAGATATGAAAAAATATACTCTCGCATCCTCTGAAATTTCGATAGTGCTCACGCCTGATGCCGGTGGCAGGGTTTTGTCCCTGTCTCGCAAAAATCAGCCCAATTTTTTAAAACTGGGCCCTGCGGTAGAAAATCATCAAACTCTGGTGGTTGATGAAAAGACCGATTTCATGCCTTACTTCGGGCATGAAATCTGGTTTGGTCCGCAAACAGCCTGGTGGTCAACACAATCATTAATTGAATCGCGCCGTAAAAATAATGCCGCATGGCCGCCTGATCCATTCGTGACTCTTGCGGATAATCAAATACTCAATCATTCAGCACACAAAATTTCCATGAAAAGTCCTGCTAGCCCAATCAGTGGTTTGGCTGTGGAAAAAACTTTTGAATTGGTTGCTGATGATCCCCGTCAACTTGATTTGCTGGTGAAAGCAACCAACAGTCGCGAATCCGATGTTGCCTGGGATATATGGTTCAACACCCGCAGTTTTCCGCAAACACGAATCTATGCACCGGTTGATCTTTCCGTGCCTGTACGCACAACGTCCTGGGACTCACCCGATTCTACGCCCGTCAATTATGAGATTGTCCAGGGTTTATTAAGTTTGAAATTGGAAAACCCTCCAAAAAATAAAAAACAATTAAAAGGAAAAGTGTTTTTTCAACCCAATGAAGGTTGGTTTGCAGGATTTAACAAACAACAATTACTGATAGTGCAATTTCCATTGGAACCTGTTGCCAATATTCATCCGGAGCAAGGGCAATTGGAGTTTTATATGGAATACAGTCCAACTGATGACAGTTTGGGAATTTTGGAAATGGAAGTGCATGCCGCATACAAGAAATTAAAACCCGGAGAGGCGATGACAGCAAAAGAAAGATGGACTTTGATTGAGTATTCGGGTGATGACTCGGTTGAATCGCAGAGAAAATTTTTGAAAGAGCAGTTGAAGAATTTGAAGGGCATTTAAGCTCCTCCCTTTGAAAAAGGGAGACGGGGGAGGGATTTAAGATGGTTAGTTTGAATGAAGATTTTAAATCCCCCCTAGCCCCCCTTTTTCAAAGTGGGGAACTGTCGAGTTAGGCTTTTGGAAAAACTCAAGCCTCTGCAATTGCCCCTTTATCCAAGCCTTCATAAGCTTTCACTCGAATAAAAGATTCCGGATGAAGCTGTCGGGTTCTCTGGGCAAGGTGCCATGCGAGTAATTCAACTGTGGTGTCGCAATTAACCAGATAACAAATGGATTGTGGCAGCGTGATTGAAAAATTTCCCTGTTCTGCTTTGTAGGCAAACGAATAATAAATTTGCCCCTGATCTTCAAATTGATTGGTTAAATCTTCACGGCTACCGATATAAATATCGCGCCAGGTATCAGCCCAAAACTGTTCAAGAAAAGGTGATTTTTTCTCATTTGCCCAAATATCGATGCGCGATCTGTGTCCATGTGCAATTCGTTGGCAATTGCCATTATGTTTTTTTAATCCATGGGTGTATTGGTAATAAGCACCTTGAATATCTTCGTTGATAAATTCCAATTGCATACGCGCCACGCTTAAAGGGAAGTGCGTGATAATTTGGGTGCTGGCCCAGGTTGCGAGTGATTCCGGTGTAATAACATCGGTATCAATCAATGCAATAGAACTTTTGGGAGAGCGTGTTTGCAACCATTGATTGTTGGCGAGTTGAAATTTTATTGAATAGTAATCAGCGTCTTCTTCAATCTTGATAAATGCAGATTTTGTTGGCACTGCAAGTCGGTGATCCAACTCTGTATCCAGCCAATGACGAATCGTTTTTTTGACGCGGCCAAAATCACACACCATGCTTTGTTCATCCAGTTCACCGATCAGGCGCACATTGGCCAGCAGAGTTTCACCCAAAATGCCCCGTTGATGATCCAGATAACTGAAATCGATATTGGTTAGTTTATCGACAAATAAAATCATGATTTACCTTGACGCTGTTGCTAAGTTTAATGCTGATCTTGCTGTTTGATAATTTCACTAATATGAAATTTGGGACGACGCTTCACTTCTTCGTAAATTTTGCCCATATATTCACCAATAATACCAAGGCAGATTAGCTGCACACTACCGATAAATAATAATGGCAGTAACAATGATGCCCATCCAGGCACTGAATTGTCGGTGAAGAAACGAATAAAAAGCACCCATAAAATTAATGAAAAAGATAAAAAACCCGAAACCAGCCCCAGAATGGTAATCAACCTCAGGGGTGCAGTTGAAAATGCCGTAATTCCTTTCCATGCAAATGACAACATTTTTTTCAGTGGGTATTTGCTTTCACCGGCTTCGCGAGCATGACGCTCGTATTCAAC
>CBFGPN010000191.1:0-7273 GCA_965650675.1 uncultured Cellvibrio sp. | reverse complement strand
CCTGCTCGATTAAGGTTTTGCTTTCCAACTTATCCGAAAATACTTCGATGTAATTGCGATTAAGCCAATGATCAATTTCCCGATCAAATAAATAAATCGCACCGGTAATCGATAAAATAATCACAAAAGGCGCAACTGCCAAACCAGCGAGCAAATGCAAACGCTGAACAGCGCGATAATAAATACCGCGCGATTCAGTTGTTGGTGGGGTTTGATGGGTCAATTATCAATTACCAGGATTTATTTAATCTGAAAGAGAATGAACGCGGATCACCCGGTATCACCACAAAACGATTGCCCGACGCAGAATAATATTCTTCATCCAAAAGATTATTCAAAAATAAGGTGGCAGACCAATCCTGCTGTTGATAGCCAATACTTGCGTTTATTAATTGGTAAGCATCCAATTCGTAATTGCTGGCATTGGTTAACAATCTGTCGCTGATATAGCTGGAACCCGCACGAAGATTCCAGTTGTCATTGAGCTGATACCGAATATCCAGCTTCGCATTGTGCTCAGGCAAATCACCAATTCGCGCACCCTGATCACCATCGTTGCTGCGAATAATTTCCCCATCCAGATATGCGTAACCCGCTAACAACTGAATCTGCGGTGTGATGCTCCATTCTGCTTCAAGCTCAATACCATCGGCTTTTTGTTCGCCCGCATTGATCATAAAATCCGGATCGGCAGGATCAGAGGTTGCAACATTCACACGCTCAATTCGAAACAAAGAGACACTACCGCTGAAATTCGTTTGTTTAAATCGCAAACCAATTTCTGTTTGTTGCGATTCTTCAGGATCAAGCGGCACGCCATCTTTGGTTCTGGAACCCGCAGTGGATTCAATATCAAAACCTGTATTAAACCCGGTATAGAGCGACCATTCAGAATTAAATTGATAGGTTCCGCCGATTTGCCAAATAGTAGAATCAGTCGGTACTTCGTCGAGTGAAGACTCACCCCAGGTACCATTATTTGATGCGTAATCACTGTAACGCGTTGCGGCAATCACATTTAATTTATCAGTGATGGTGATTTGATCTTGAATGTAAACAGCTTTGGTATCCAGATCATAAAAACGGTCATAATCGAAATTTAATACAGGATCACGATTGGAATAGGAATATTGTGGATTACGTACATCTATATCAGCAATATCTGTAATATTGTATTGCGTGAATCGGCCACGCTCCCAACCATGCTCATAACCTAATAACACCTGATGCTCAATTAAACCCGTACTGAATTCACCATTTAGATCCAATTGCGCAATCGTGTAATCATCATTTTCTTTCCCCCAGCGTCCGTTGCGGTCAATTAAAAATGGATTCACATCTTCATCAACAGCACCTCGCAAGCGCACCTCACCAAATTCTGTATTAAATTCCTGATATTGAAAACGCGGTGTGATAGACCAATTCTCATTGAGTTTTATATCAACCCAGTATTGCAACAGTGGTGCATCGGCTTGCATATCGGTAAAGGAGGATTCACCCAAATCCAAACTGGAATCCAACTCAGTTAAATCCGTTAACACAACCGAAGCCGGCAAACCCGCGTAACGTTTGGTCTCGCGTTTAATATATTCAGTGACCAAATTGCCTTGCGCGCTGTCACCTATGTCATGCGTCAAACTAAAACCCAGATTAGTTCTCTTCATAGGTTGATGATCAATAAAAGTATCTGAATCTTCCAGCTCGCCTGTTAATCGCGCAGAAACATCATCAGTCAAACTGCCGGTGACATCACCCGACAAAACGCGTTGTTGATCAGAACCCAGAGTTAACGAATTGGATGCAGAAAAATTTTCTTGCGGGCGCTTGGTGACAATACTGACTATGCCACCCACTGCCGAATGGCCATAAAGAACACCGGATGGCCCTTTCAATACTTCAACACGTTCGATATTACTGATGGCTGAAGCGTCCACATCTTCGTAATAACGTTGACGCATACCATTGCGCATTTGATCGGCTAAAAAGCCACGAATTTTAAGACTGAATGATTGCCATGCACCCACACGCGAATAACCGGGGTTTGCCGAAGGTACTTGCCTTAACAAATCACCAATTGAAACAGCACCCAGGGACGCGATTTCCTTTTGATCAAGCAACTGCACAGACTGCGGCATTTTTTCCAAAGGAATGCCGGATTTTTCACCAAAGGCACCACGCATTTTGTTGTCGGTAACAACAACCTCTTCGATGGGTTGATCCGCAAACGACAACTGACCGAATAACAAACTACTTATAGCGAGGCTCAACACTGAAGGACGAAAACGCATAACAATTCCCGAGTCAAATTACGGACGCGCGAATTTTACTGACTGATGGCTTTAGTTAACATGCGACATATTGTCGCAGCCTATGCCTGCAGGAGCTTTTCCAGGCAGTGTTCCTGAATACCGTAGAAATTTTTTATCGCGACGATCTGCTGCAATATTTCGGTATTGTCACGCGGGGTTTTGCGTTTTTGCGCGAGGATCATTTTATTTTTGCTGGTGTGTTCCAGTGAAATAAATTCAAACACTTTAGTGTCGTAACCATGGGCTTCGAGCAACAACGCACGTAAACCATCGGTGATCATTTCTGCTTCTTGTCCCAAATGGATTCCGTGCTGTAACACTGGTGCAAGCAGTGCGGGGCTTTTGAGTTGTAGACGAATTTGTTTATGGCAACAGGGTGAACACATAATAATGTCGGCACCGGTGAGAATCCCCATGTGCAAGGCATAATCAGTTGCCGTGTCGCAGGCGTGTAAGGCAATCATGATGTTAATCGCTTGTGCCGAAAAATGTTGCACATCACCCTGCTCAAATTTAATGCCGGTGAGCGCCAATTTTTGTGCAGTTTGATTGCACAAATCCACCAAGCCTTGTCGCAGTTCAACACCGGTGACTTGGGTATCAATGTGCAAATTGTCAGTCAGGTAATCGTGCACCGCAAAAGTCAAATAGGCCTTACCCGAACCAAAATCAGCAATATGCAATTGATTGCGTTTATCCAAACCGGTTTGCTGAATCGCAGTTGATAACACCTCAATAAATTTATTGATCTGTTTCCATTTGCGCGACATTGCCGGAATAATCTCGCCTTTTGCATCGGTGATACCCAACTCGCGCAAATAAGGCCGATCCTGTTGCACATAACGCAGTTTGTTTCGATTGTGTGCCAGTTCGGTCTGCGATTGTTCCAAATTATTAAGTGATGTTTTATTGCGGTGACGATTAACCAGGAGTTTGCCTTTTTTACTCAAAGTCAACTGGATTTCCCAATCATTAGTCACCAGATGCGCATTGAGAAAATCAGAACCGATCAATGTCTTCAATTGATTTTGGGAAGTGCCAATATCCAGATTTTTTGTGATGTGGTTAGTGCGGTATTCGTACAAAAACGACAAGAGTGATTGCTCTTTAATCTGCATCGGGCGAATCGTGATTCTATTCAAATCCACCTGGTCGCCTTTATATTTTGATAATACCAGGCGCTGAAGCTTGCTCGCCAAAAAGGCTGCATGAAATTCTTCCAAAAATTGCATTAACTCTGTGGAGTCGGTCATCTAAATCTCATTCACATCGACAATTCACTGGCGGTTATGCTACCAATCAGAAGCCACTCTGGCGAGCCTATAACTCAGAAACTGGGGCAAATTGTCGCACCCCGACAGGCCGTGGATGTCAGCCATCGGCTGTTTTGTTATAGTTGCCAAAAGTTTTTTTATCTCAAATTATGACCAGCAGCCATTCTTTTCTCATAGTTGATGACGACATCACCTTCGCGCAAATGCTGAAACGCG
This sequence comes from uncultured Cellvibrio sp., assembly GCA_965650675.1. GTDB lineage: Bacteria > Pseudomonadota > Gammaproteobacteria > Pseudomonadales > Cellvibrionaceae > Cellvibrio. The sequence goes on along the minus strand of CBFGPN010000191.1, from coordinate 3,474 downwards.
CACTGGATCGTCGCGGCTTTAACACCTGGATTGCGCAGGACATCGCAACCGCCGAAACCTTGTTATCGCAACATAAAATGGTGAAAGCCATAGTCGATCTTAAAATTGCGCAAGAATCCGGACTGGTATTGATCAGCAGACTCAAAGAAATAAATCCCGCAATACAAATTATTATGCTGACGGGTTATTCCAGTATTTCTACCGCGGTAGACGCAATAAAATTGGGAGCAATCAATTATTTTTGCAAACCCATTGAAGTCGATGATTTATTAAAAGCCTTTGATGCAACGCCTGCCGCCGAGACTATTCCGATTCCGGAAAACGCACCCAGCCTCGATCGCATGGAATGGGAATATATTCAAAAAATTCTACAAGATTGCAATGGCAATATTTCTGCCGCTGCGCGTGCCTTGGGTGTGCATAGAAGAACTTTGCAGAGGAAATTGCAAAAACGACCTGTAAAGCAGTAAATAAACTGTCGTCAAGAAATATTCTTCGTCAATCTGGAACCAACCCACTTGCTGGAAAACCTGGCTGCATTAGTCGACGATTTAATGGAAGATCATCAATTTCATCTTTCTTCCATAAATACAGAACAGCATTCCTGGCTCGCTCAACAACATCATTATTGGCATCATGCAACAACCTTTCTATATCAGAAATATTGGATTTATTTCCATGGGCTTTCAAGTGTTCGATTGCCTGAAGTTTAATATTCGAATCCAAATCCTTTAACGCGTCGGTAAAATAGGGATTCGCATTCGCAAACCCAACGGATCCTATTTCCTGTAATGCGAGATAACGCTCATTTGAATCTTTACTGTTTAATTTTGCTTCCCTTGATTGTATAAATTCCATCGTCAAGGAGCCATCACCGCGCTGTTCAAGAATAATCGCCGCGATTTTTTGAGCAACAGGATCATTGAGTTTGTATATTGCTCTTAGGTCTGCATTTTGCAGGTAAGCTACCTCTTCAGAAAGTCCAGCCATCAAATGTCGAATATATCCAAGTGTTTCCGGAGTCTTTTCTAAGGTCGCTAATAACTCTTGCATTATAATGGAAGCATCCCCCGGCGAAATATGCATCAGCAAATGAAGCGCTTGAATTTTTTCCCGCTTGGAACCCGATTCAAATTTTTCCCGCGAACGTGCAATACTCTCCCTCTTGATTTGGTCAGAAATCGACTTTGTATTGAGTATCAACGGTATGTTGGAATTGGACCTCTCTGTTTTGGAAATGGGCTGGTTGTTGGCTTCCTGTGTAATTTCTTTGCTGGTGAGACTTTCATTAATTTTTGCAAATCTGGTCGAATCTTTTCTTCCATATATTAATTCATTCGCTATCAAACATATTAGTAAGATTAACAATGATAAAATTATAAAATCCATCAGGATTTTTAATATCTTTTTAATTACCATGATCAAGACGATTGCAAATTAAATTTTTGATATTGGCGTGAGTGTAAACACATAGATTTACGCGCCTTGATTTTTGAAAAAGACGCGTTCGCGATTAATAAATTGATTTCGTCAATTAACGTGGCCCAGCCCAATACACCAATGCTTCCAATTGATTCAGTATCATTGATGAAGAGCTCTTTTTACTTCCAAATAACACTACTCGCGTATAAATGTTCTTTGCCGTTTTGTAATATTTGGCTCTGCTCGAGAAGGGTATAATTCCTTTCATCGTACAATTATTTGGACCAATTACATCGCCTTTTTTTCCGCAAGTTTCTGCCGTTTGATCTGTAATTGAAATGTAATCCCAGTCATCGTCTATCAATTCCAGCTGGTATGAACCAGCCGCATTGTTGTCATAAACGACTTGTACACCATAAATCCAATTTAAATCGTCCTTATTATTTAGACCAACAACATATCGACCGAACGCACTCAGTCCAGTATTGTAAGCTCTGACAACGCCAACATAACCGTCTTCGCCTGTACTGGAATTCGCCGCAATTTTTATGACACCGCAAAAACTCCCTTCAAATATCGACAACGAGGGTGTTGGATCAGTCTCCCAACAACTCCAGTCCACTTGCGTCTTTTTGGTGATATTGTCAATGGTGACACCAATTTCAGGACGATTGGAAATAACAACCGCGTGGCCAGCAAAACTCAATAACATAATAGACAGAAAACACATTTTTAAATTAATTACGGCGAACAAGTATTTCTTCATTATTGATCCCCTTGGTGATTGGCAACTGATTTTTTAAATCTCATAAACTAAATTTATCTTTAAATCGCCCCGCCTGCCTTCTTGACACTTCTATATTCGCGGTAGACTCCATTTCTAATAAAAATCCACCATTTATCCAGGACTCTACTTTCTTAACATGACTTACGTTGACTATGTGTTTTCTATTTACCCGGACAAATTGATTTTCTGGTAATCGGCTTTCTATATTTACCAATGCCCGATGTATGAGTATTTTGTTTTTATTCCACACCACTAAACTATGATTGGCACAACTTTCAAAATATTGAATGTCTTTCAAGCCGACCCAATAAGTTAACTCCCCATTATTTAACAACAGGTTTTGATCTATATTCAGTTTATCGACAGCTGATTTTGTATTTTTAAGCGAAATCAACCTGCCAATTGTTCGAATTAACCTTTCGGGAGTATATGGTTTGAGTAAATAGTCAATGACATCGAAATCAAACGATCTAGCCGCATACTTTGTATGCTCTGACACAAATATATATTTTGGGTGATAATCCAACCCATTCAGTAATTCAAAGCAATTCTTTCCTGACGTATCGATATCCAGAAATATTATTTCCGGCCTTTCTTCCTCAATAATTGGCATAGCTGACTTCAGGTCTTCATATTCCCCCCAGCAACTTACCTGTGGATAAGTTTTTAATATTGAATTCAATTCATCACCGACAACGATTATTTTCATAAAAGCATGCCCTCATTAAAAAATTGAGAGCGATAAAATCGATTTCAACCCGATAAAACTTGATAAAATTGGATTAATTTTGATAATAGGATTAAAAAAATTAAATTTGTGAAATATTCCCGATTTTCAGAACACTATCCTATTCAATATAAATCACCCGGTGGCGCAAATTCCTGATTTTCAGTCATCACATGATGAGAATTTTTATGCCATAAATTTTTGACGACCAATTGTGCTTGCGCCCTGACTTGTGGATGACTGTCTCCCAATAAAGATTCTGCCGCCAAAATATCCATATCATTTCCGTAAGCTCCCAGGAAATTAAGTGCTTGTAGGCGAATAGCCGAATCGGGATCTTTCAGACTGGTTTTAATTTGTGGCAATGCATTGAATTTCTTTAGAGCGGACACTTCAAACAATGTTTGCAATCTTACCTCTGGCTGCTTACTTGGAAATCCGGAATCAAAGGACTCGACATACAGATCTGCCAAACTGTTATCGCCCCTGTCACTCATAATTTGAGCTGCCAGTTTTTTAATTATGGGATCATCAAGTT
>CBFGPN010000190.1:0-7364 GCA_965650675.1 uncultured Cellvibrio sp. | reverse complement strand
TACCTGACATGGATGGAGAAGATATTCTCAGAAGAATAGTTCGCCATTCGGATCGTCACGCAGCGGTGATTGTCGTTACCGGTATTTACGATGATCCAAAATTTGAAGAGTTTTGTATTGAAACCGGTGCACAGGACGTTGTTATTAAATCAGATCTATCCTTCAAACATTTATCGCGCGCCATGCACCACGCCAGAACCCGGCATTTGTTGGAGTATGAGCTGCAGGAAAGTCAAAAAAAATTAAAACAATTAGCCGAAAGTGACAATTTAACCGGTCTTTCCAATCGATATTATTTTGATAAAAGTTTGCGTTCAGCCGTCTCGCGAGCTGAACGTTATGGAGCAAAGCTGGCTCTTTTATTTATTGATCTGGATGATTTTAAAAATATTAATGATAATTTTGGACATGATGCCGGCGACGAACTATTAAAAAATATTGCCAGGATTCTGCAATCCATGATGCGAGCCGGTGATGATGTTTGTCGTTTGGGCGGAGATGAATTTGCAATATTGTTGCATCGGTTTGACGACACCTCTGATTTAATCCACCTTTCTGAGCGGATATTGGAGAAACTGCGATTGCCGCACAAAATACATCAAAAGGAATTGATAGTGTCGGCCAGTATAGGCATAGCTTTGTTTCCTGACTCTGCTACAGATACCAGTGACTTGTTAAAAGCAGCTGATTTGGCCATGTACGGTGCCAAGAAAAAAGGCAAAAACAAATGGCTATTTTTTTCGCCCGATTTAAAAGATTATATTCAGAACAGACTGCGAATCGAAAACGAATTGCGTGCACTGATTCCCATGGCACATTTTCTTTTATTTTATCAACCTATTATAGATGCAAAAACATTCGCAGTGGCGGGGGCAGAAAGCCTGTTGCGATGGAAGCATGAAATTCGCGGCGTTTTACCACCAGATGAATTTATGGATTTGGCTAATGAAACCGGTCTGATTATTGAGATTGATAACAGAAGTCGAAAAATGGCTTTTGAACAATTGCAGTATTGGCTAACCAATAATTTGGTTAAATCAGATTTCAGATTGCGATTGAATATTTGCTCTCAATTGCTTAACGATGAATCTTTGCCCAGAGCCATCAAATCGGATATGAATGCGACAGGTGTGTCAGGCCGCAATCTTGGGATAGAAGTAACTGAATCAGTCATTATCGATAATATTTATTCGGCCGCAATTTTGTTGCAGGACATCCGCAGTATAGGCCTTGAAATAGCGGTAGATGATTTCGGTACCGGTTATTCGTCTATGGCTTATTTAAAACAATTGCCTGCCAACACAATTAAAATTGATAAAACCTTCGTGCAGGGGGTTCCGGAAAATTATTCAGATACCCGGATTTTAAAGGCGATGATTGGACTGGGGAAAAGTCTGGATTTGTCGGTTGTGGTCGAGGGTATAGAAACCAAAGAGCAAGCTAAAATCTGTTCGGAATTAGGTGCTACTTTCCTGCAGGGTTATTACTTTTCCAGAGCGGTGTCGCCAGAGCACTTCGTGCGTTTTCTTTCGGAATATGATGCTGATGCCGTGCGTAATGTGATTTTTGACTGATTCATCCTGACGATAGATGACAGCCTTTGTCAGGAGATTAGGGTAGAATTAAAAGTCTTTTTTTTCTACGCCGGGTTTTTATGTCAAAACAATTTGTTGTAAAAAGTAATTTTGCTCCCGCGGGAGATCAACCATCGGCTATTGCCGGTTTGGTACAGGGAATAGAGGATGGTCTTGCCCATCAAACCTTGTTGGGTGTTACGGGCTCTGGCAAAACGTTTACTATCGCCAATGTGATTGCGAAAGTAGAACGACCAACCCTGATCATGGCTCATAATAAAACACTGGCCGCACAACTCTATGGTGAGTTCAAAGAGTTTTTTCCTAACAACGCAGTAGAATATTTCGTTTCTTATTACGACTATTATCAACCGGAAGCATATGTTCCTTCGTCTGATACATTTATCGAAAAAGATTCAGCAGTTAATGAACATATCGAACAAATGCGCTTGTCTGCAACCAAAGCACTACTTGAACGCAGAGATGCCATCATTATTGCATCAGTATCCGCTATTTATGGTTTGGGTGATCCTCAGGCTTATATGCAAATGTTGTTGCATTTGGTACGTGGTGACAAAATTGATCAACGCCAGATTTTACGTCGTCTGGCAGAATTACAATACACTCGCAATGATATGGATTTTGCGCGTGCGACATATCGTGTGCGTGGTGAAGTAATTGATATTTATCCTGCGGATTCGGATATTGAGGCAGTGCGAGTTGAATTGTTTGATGATGAAGTTGAACAAATTTCTATTTTCGATCCGCTCACCGGTGAAATATTGTATAAAGTTCCCAGATTTACTGTTTATCCAAAGTCACATTACGTAACTCCACGTGAAAAAATTCTTGAAGCAATCGATAACATCAAACAAGAGTTGCGAACTCGTTTGGAGTATTTGCGTGAAAATAATAAATTGGTCGAAGCACAACGTTTGGAACAGCGCACGCGTTATGATCTGGAAATGATGCAGGAATTGGGATATTGCAACGGTATTGAAAATTATTCGCGATTTTTATCCGGTCGTAATCCCGGTGAGCCACCACCTACCTTGTTTGATTATTTACCGGCAGATGCATTATTGGTTATTGATGAAAGCCATGTCACCATTCCCCAAATCGGCGCTATGTATAAAGGTGATCGTTCGCGCAAGGAAACTTTGGTTGAATATGGTTTTCGCTTGCCGTCTGCATTGGACAATCGCCCCATGCGCTTTGATGAATGGGAACGTATTGCACCACAAATGATTATGGTCTCGGCGACACCGGGTAAATATGAAGAAGAAAATCAAGGGCAAGTAGTAGAGCAAGTGGTACGCCCTACAGGATTGATTGATCCTGAAATTGAAATTCGTCCGGCCACTTCACAAGTGGATGATGTGTTATCAGAAATTCGTTTGCGTACAGAAAAAGATGAGCGAGTGTTAATCACCACTTTGACCAAACGTATGGCTGAAGATTTAACAGAATATCTTGCCGAGCATGGTATTCGTGTGCGCTATTTGCATTCGGATATCGATACAGTGGAGCGTGTAGAAATTATTCGTGATTTGCGTTTAGGGCAATTCGATGTTTTGGTTGGAATCAATTTATTACGTGAAGGCCTTGATATGCCGGAAGTTTCGCTGGTGGCTATTTTGGATGCAGACAAAGAAGGTTTCCTTCGTTCGGATCGTTCATTAATTCAAACCATCGGTCGGGCTGCACGTAATCTTAACGGTAAAGCAATTCTCTATGCCGATAAAATAACAGGCTCAATGCAGCGTGCGATTGATGAAACTGACCGTCGCCGCCAAAAACAAATTGATTTCAATATAAAAAATGGCATTACTCCCAGAAGTATTAATAAAAACATTACCGATATTATGGAGTCCGCTGCACCCGGTGCAGGTGGACGTAGTGCACGCAACAAAGCTATGGCCATAGCTGAAAAGCAAGCTCAATACAAAGTGAATGTCGATCCAAAAGATATCTGGAAAACAATCGATCAACTGGAAAAACAAATGTTTCAGGCTGCGAAGGATTTGGAGTTCGAAGTGGCAGCGAAAATTCGCGATGAAATTGAAAGGTTGAAGAAAGCGGCTTTGTAACAGTTTGCCATAAAATAAGGTGACGAAATTTTACTGGTGGATATTGGTAATCATGATCAGGTTTATTAGTTCTCTATTACCCATCATTTTTCCTTCCTGGCGTTTTTTCAGTAGCATTGGTCCATCACCACGTTTTGATTTTGGATTTATAAGATACACAGATGAACAGCCTGAAATGTGGCAGGAGTTTTTGGTGTTGCCAGAGAAGGTTGGTGTTGGAAAAGCAATTATTCGTTTGTTACATAATCCTGAGTGGAATGAGCGATTGTATATCAATACCTGTGCAGAAAATATTTTTGAACAGTATTCAGAATTTTGTGAGCAGGAAATTGCGCGGCGAATGTTGTCTATCTTAAAAGCACAAGGATGCTTGTCGGAAGACAGTGTTTATTTTTGTTATCGCATTCGCGCAGTGACAGCTGACAATAATCTTGTTAAAGACGAGGTTGTTTTTTCTGCGAAGCCTTTTTTGGTGAAAAGAGGTTTACGCTCATGACCCTGGAGTTGGCGGTACGAATAGCAGAAGGTATTTTGGCTTTTGCGATAATTCAACAAAGCCTCGAGTTTATTCGAACGCAGCATTCAGAAAAACCATTAGCCTGGATTCGATTGATATTAGCCATTTTTTTAATGGTTGGTTTTATGTCGGTGTGGATGGAAACAGGCTTGATATTTATCGCGCTGCTTTTAATCAAACGTTTTCAAGGGCCATACAATGGTGGTAGTGACACTATGACCTTGTTGGTTTTGTTGTGCTTGTGGTTATTTCATTTGGCACCTGATAAAAAATGGCAAGAAATTGCCCTGGGTTATTTGGCCATTCAATCCATGCTTTCTTATTTTCAAGCAGGATGGGTGAAGTTGCTCAATCCGGAATGGCGTTCGGGTCTGGCGTTGCAACAGGTGTTTGCGTTTACGGCGTATCCGGTGAGTCAATCTGTTAGAGAGTTTGCCAATAAGCCGGCGTTAATGTTGCGCATGTCCCGGGTGGTGATTTTGTTTGAAATTTTATTTCCGCTGGCAATTTTTTCAGAATATGTTTTGTATGCTTTTTTATTGATTGCTGCGGTGTTTCATTTGGCGAATGCAGTTTTATTTGGTTTGAATCGTTTTTTCTGGATCTGGCCTGCGACTTACCCGGCGTTGATTTGGTTTCAGGGGCGAGTGTTTTAAAAGCTCCCTCACCCTAACCCTCTCCCAGAGGGAGAGGGGATGAACTCCCTGCTTTTTTCATTCGGAGTCAGTTAGCTCCCTCTCCCGCCGGGAGAGGGTTGGGGTGAGGGTAAATCATGCAACAATCTTATTAATCCTTTCCAACTCCTCCGCACTAAATTGCAAATTATTCAATGCTGCAACTGAGTCATCAATTTGTTCGGGGCGACTTGCGCCAATTAAGCAACTGGTGACGGCTTTATTGTGTAATGTCCAGGCGATTGCCATTTGCGCGAGTGTTTGCCCTCGCGATTCCGCAATCTGATTCAATGTGCGGACTTTTTTAATTTTTTCCGGGGTTATATCTTTATTATTTAAATAAATTAATTCAGGACGTGAAGCTCTTGATCCATCAGGTACGCCGTTTAAATATTTGTTGGTCAATACGCCTTGTGCCAAAGGCGAAAAGACGATTGAACCGACGCCTTCCTGTAATAACACATCCGTTAAACCATTTTCGATCCAGCGATCAAACATATTGTATCTGGGTTGGTGAATTAATAGAGGTGTTCCCAGTTCGCGTAAAATTTTTACTGCTTCCTGTGTTTGTACGGGTTGATAGTTGGAAATCCCAACATAAAGCGCGCGACCGGAGCGCACAATAAAATCCAATGCTTGCATGGATTCGGCAATGGGTGTTTCGGGGTCCATGCAATGGTGGTAAAAAATATCGAAATATTCCAAACCGGTTCGTTTCAAACTTTGGTCACAACTGGAAATTAAATATTTGCGTGATCCACCTTTACCGTAGGGACCAGGCCACATATCGTAACCGGCTTTGCTGGAAACAATTAATTCATCGCGATAGGGAATAAAATCCTGTTTGAATAATTGGCCAAAATTACTTTCAGCTGATCCATAATGTGGGCCGTAATTGTTAGCCAAATCAAAATGTGTAATGCCCAACTCAAATGCACGGCGTAACATTGTGCGTGCATTGCTCATAGAATCCACAGCACCAAAATTTTGCCAAAGCCCCAAGGATAATTTGGGCAATTGCAAACCATTGCGACCGCAGTGTTGGTATTGCATGCTGTGATAACGATTTTTATCGGCGACATAGAGCGGATTGGGTTCGTGTTTGATCATGATAGATGCTCAATTGAAAAAAGTGCCATGATAAATCATGACACTTACAGGATTGGGGCAGAATTGTAAAGAAGCGTTGAACTGCTGGGTTGTTCGTTTTTATTGATGCTGTTTATACCGATTAAATGACAAGGTTTCATATCAAACCCCTTGGCTTGGATTTAGATAGTGTAGCAACAGCATAATCCACATGAGCAATACGCAAACCACACTGGTTGAAAACGCAAAAAGCCGTGGAATAAGTTTGTTGCGATTAATATGTATCCAGGTGTGTACGATTCGTGATGCAACAAACAACCATGCCAATCCCAACATGAACAAATTCTGGTATTGCCAAACAATACAAAGTAAACAGGCAAGATAAAAGAAAACAGGAATCTCAAATAAATTTGAAAAATTATTGGCTGTTTGCAACAGTCGATCGGGGATATCTTTGGATTGATTCAATTTAAATGTTCGTGGATCAACTTTTCCTGAACGAGCAGCATCAATACGCAAAAATAATAAAAAAAACGCAACGCAAAGTGTAAGCATCACCATTGCAAACATGGGGTAAAACATTACGTAATTCCTGAAGTGTTATTTAAATAGCGCCAAGGTTATACAATATTTGTCTGGAATTAAAAGGCCAAAACGCTGATTTATCTGCTGCATCACATTATAATGGCCGCCTCTATTCATCCCTCCACTGGTAAACTAGGGTAAGTCAATGATTATTAAGCCAAAAGTTCGCGGATTTATTTGCACCAACGCTCATCCTCAAGGCTGTGCAGCTAATGTTCAGGAGCAAATTGCTTTCACTAAAACCAAAGGGGCGGTTGAGAATGCTCCGAAAAAAGTATTGGTGTTGGGTTGCTCGACCGGTTTTGGTTTGGCGTCAAGAATCACTGCGGCATTCGGTGGCGGGGCAGGTACTCTCGGTGTGTGTTTTGAGAAGCCACCGACTGAAGATAGATGCGCAACTGCTGGTTATTACAATACCTCTGCTTTTCATGATGCCGCAGCTGCGGCCGGACTTTATGCTCATACTATTAATGGCGATGCATTTTCCGATGTCTGCAAACAACAGGTGATTGATGAAATTAAAAAAGGATTGGGGCAGGTTGATTTGATCATATACAGCTTGGCGTCACCGCGTCGCACAGATCCCAAAACCGGTGAGGTCTATTCATCTGTACTGAAACCTATCAATCAGGTTTACACATCTAAAAATTTAAATACTGATACGTTAAAAATTTCCGAAGTATCAATAGAGCCTGCCAATGAGCAGGAAATTGCCCAGACTGTCAAAGTTATGGGTGGTGAAGATTGGGAATTGTGGATTGATGCATTGCAAACAGCGGGTGTTTTATCGCAAGGTTGCAAAACAGTGGCTTACACTTATCTCGGTGACAAATTA
>CBFGPN010000189.1:0-7400 GCA_965650675.1 uncultured Cellvibrio sp. | reverse complement strand
GGCGGCAGTGTTGGCTGCATTTGCTATTTTTATAAAATTGTCACCCTTACCGGAATTGCAATTTACCGGTAACGAAAACAAATCTGAAATTCGTACTCTTGATATTTTTAAATTTTCACACACAGTGCTCGGTGCATTCGCTTTATTTTTTTATGTTGGCGTTGAAGTGATTGCAGGTGACACCATTGGCCTTTATGGACAAAATATTGGCTTGAAGAATTTCGGTGCGCTCACTTCTTACACTATGAGTTGTATGGTGTTGGGCTATATTGTCGGGGTGATTTGCATTCCGCGCTTTCTAAGCCAGCAAAAAGCATTAATCGGCAGTGCATTATTTGGATTGATGTTCACATTGGGAATTTTATTTTCTTCCACAGAAAATTATTCGCTGGCCAATATTTTATATGCCTGGTCAGGAATTCCCGCCCTGCCCAACACAGTGTTATTTCTTGCGCTCCTGGGTTTTGCCAATGCCTTGGTGTGGCCAACCGTCTGGCCTTTAGCCCTGGAAGGTTTAGGTAAATATACTGCTGCAGGATCAGCATTATTAATTATGGGTATTGCAGGCGGCGCAATCTTACCTTTGGTTTACGGATATTTTGCCGAAATAAGCCATCCGCAAATCGCCTATTGGATGCTACTCCCCTGTTACGCCTATATTTTCTTTTATGCCGTAAAAGGGCACAAAATTAAAAAGTGGAAATGATGCATAAACCCCGCTATCTCGCTCTCGATGCCATGCGCGGTTTTACACTCGCGCTAATGATATTGGTCAACAGTCCAGGCTCCTGGACTGATATTTATCCTGCATTACGGCATGCTGATTGGCATGGCGCCACCATGACGGACATGGTGTTTCCATTTTTTTTATTTATTGTCGGCTCAGCGATGGTTTTCAGCCAGCAATCTCTCGCTCGATTATCTACAACCCAACAACTGGGAAAAATCATCAAGCGTACAGCGATTCTTTTTTTACTGGGTTTATTTTTAAATGCCTATCCCTTCCAAACAGAATGGGATCAATTGCGAATTATGGGCGTATTACAACGGATTGCACTGGCTTATTGCCTGGCGGCTTTTATTATTCTCTTGCCTTTTTGGGGACGTATTTTTTCAGCACTGACACTTGTGTTGATTTATTCCGCAGCTTATCCAATTTTGTCTGCCGATTATTCTCTTGACGACAATCCAGTCAGAAAAATTGATTTATGGATATTGGGCGCATCACATTTATGGCAAGGAAAAGGTATTGCATTTGACCCCGAAGGATTTTTAAGCACGCTACCCGCTACAGTTAATATCTTACTGGGATTTGAATTCACCCGAATACTCTTACAATCGTCTTCAGCGATCAAAGCAAAATATTCCATTCTGTTATACGCAATAGCTTTAATTATTGCAGCCTTTCTATTGAACATCATTATTCCGATTAATAAATCCTTATGGACCGCAAGTTTTGTTTTGCTGAGCTCAGGGGCTGCCGCGTTACTTTTGCTATTTTTTGCAGTTATAGAAAAATATCAAGGCACAAGGCTCGCAATCAAATCACTGGCTATTTATGGCCAGAATCCACTCTTTATTTATGTACTGTCCTGGTTATGGGTTGCGAGCTATCCACTCATAGAATTTTCGGGGACCAATTTGCATGAGTATATTTACAACTTATTTCAATCATGTTTAAGCCCTGTAAATGCCTCGCTTGCTTTTGCCCTTGCACATGTCGGTTTATTTTGGTTAATCGCTTATCTATTGGATAGTAAAAAAATTATCGTATCTATTTGAGCTATCAAACAACTGGCTTAATTATCATCCGATAAAAAAATTCCAAATAAATATTGGTTATCTGTCGATTCATTAACAACCCGTTCGACTATATGTCAGAAGTCACAAAACCCAACAATCATCTACAGGAGACTCACAATGAAAGTCATGGTCATGGTAAAAGCTTCCCCCGGTTCCGAGGCGGGTAAAATGCCAAGCGAAGAATTATTAACCGCTATGGGAAAATTTAATGAAGACCTGGTAAAAGCCGGCATTATGGAATCCGGCGATGGACTCAAACCCAGCAGCGAAGGATTCAGAGTCAAATTTAACGGTACACAACGCATAGTCACAACTGGCCCATTCACCGAAACCAATGAAATTATTGCCGGGTATTGGATCTGGAATGTCAATTCCATGGAAGAAGCCATCGAATGGGTGAAAAAATGCCCTAACCCTATGGAAGACGAAATCTCCGATATAGAAATTCGCAGCTTCTACAGCATCGAAGATTTTGCCGAAGTGGATGTCGATGGAAAAGCAGCCGCTCATGAAAATGCACTTCGCCAAACTATCGCCATGCGCAAAGTTACTGTGAATAATTATTTATTTTTCTCAGGTCGTTGTGATGAGGCACTCAAATTTTATCAACAACACTTAAGTGCAGAAATTAAATTTTTAATTCGCTTTAATGAAAGCCCGGATCCAGTTCCAGCAGAAATGCTTCAAGATGGTTTCGAACATAAAGTCATGCATGCCGAATTCAGTTTGGGCGACATCAACATCATGGCATCCGACGGTTGTAACGATGTAGAAAAATTCAGCGGATTCCGTTTGTCACTTACAGTCCTTGATCAAGATGAAGCTCACCGGATTTTTTCTGCACTCGCCAGCAATGGTGGAAAAGTGGATATGCCCCTAATGAAAACTTTCTGGTCACCTTTATACGGCCAGGTGACGGATCAATTCGGAGTTGGTTGGATGGTTATGCTGCCGGGTGAGGATGAGAGTAATTAATCATATGAATTGCATGTCTGCGAGAGTGGGCATGCATGATTGGAATAACTCATACCAAACACCACCCCACATGACAAATGTCACCTCTTAATAAATTTCGCTAAACAAATTCCGACTCAACTGGATACGTAATCAAGAGATCGCATTGACGATCAATTCATAACATTACTTACCATACTCGTTGGGAGTTATTCAGATGGTCTGGATTATCAGTTCATCCGGTTTGGGCCTTTTTGATTCATCAGCTGACCGATTGGGCAGCCCCCATGGAAACCCAACGTCACTGGGTCAAGCCAAAGGCTCTGCTTATGTGAACATCGCCACTGGAAACCTCTCGGTTCAGTTTCTGGATGAAACCCTGTCAGGTACAGGCGCTGATCTTTCTGCTTTACGCACCTATAACTCCCAGGGCGGCTATGTAGACGGTGATGCCGACGGCTGGCGCTGGAACGGTGAGAAGAAAGTGGTATTGCACGCTGGCAATGCCAACACGGCAGGCAGCCTACTCTTAAGGACAACGGGGGATGGCACTTATGTGACTTACTCCTGGAACGCTGACATATCGGCTTATGTGTCTTCTGCTGGCTCGGGCGCGCACGATTGGATTAGCTGGGATTCTGCTACCAACGAGTGGGTTTACAAAGAGGATGGCAAATCCAACTACACCGAACGATATGACAGCACAACCGGCTGGATCAACAGTTCTCGTGACAGCAGCGGCAACGGATTTGATTACACTTTCTCGGGGAATAAATTAACCCACATCAGAGATCTGCAATCAGGGCAAACTCTGGAATTTTTTTATGGCGGTAATACCTACAACCAACTTTCTCAAATCAAAACCAGCGTCACGGCAACAGGGTCTCTCACCAAGCAGGTTTACTATACCTACGATGCTTCTGGCCGATTGAGTTCTGTTACGACAGATTTAACTCCAACTGATAACAGCATCTCAGACAATAACGTTTATACAACCAACTACACCTACCATAGTGACAGTGGCTTGATTGCCAGCATTTCCCAGACCTCTGACGGTACCAGCGCCAATTTCACTTATGGGTACATCAACAATCTCTGGCGCATCACAAGCGTCAGCGATCAAATGGGGATCACTACTTTTGCCTATGACATTTCCAGTAGCACCACTATTGTCAAAAATGGAAACAACGACAATTGGGCTTACACCTATGACGCCCTTGGACAATTAATTTCACACACTTCCAGTTTCAACAACGGCGTAGGTCAAAAAGCCAGTTATACCTATGACTCGCAAGGTGATGTCAAAACGATTGTGGATGGTCGCAACAACACTGTGACTTATGACTACGACAGCAGTGGCAATCGCATTAAAGAATATGACAATTTGGGTAATACCATCACTCGCACTTTTGGTGCGGGTAATTTTTTACTGACTGAAACCAAATACTCTGTTCCCTCCACAACCAGCCCAGGTGGTTCGGAAACAACGCGTTATGTTTACGACACTGCAGGTCGTTTACGTTTTGTAATTAGCCCGGAAGGTAGTTTGAGTGAAACTCGCTACAACAGTTTTGGACAAATATCACAAAGCCTGCAATACACAGGTCTGAAATACACCAGCAGCAGTGTTGCATTGATTGATTTGCAAGGATGGGCAGACTGGCAAAAAGCCAGTGTCCAATTGACTGAATATGGTTATGACTATCGCGGCAACCTGAATAAAAAAACTGACTACGCAACAATAAACAGTAGTGGTATTGGTGTAATAGATAATTCGGCCACTATCACCGAATACACCTACAGCGAACACGGCCAATTGCTACAAACGATTGCCGTTCGAGGTACCAATCGCGATCAGCGCACAACCCTCAGCAGTTACGGCTACGATGGTATGGGCCGTCAAATAACGGCCATCAATGACAACGTCACAACTACTACATCCTATTCCGGGATCAATATTACCGTCACCAATACGGCAACAGGTTTAACTACCACCAGCACCACTGATAGTTTGGGACGTTTAATCAGCCTGACGCAAAGCGGCAGCGGCACCAATCGAATCACAAAATATTATTACGACAATGCCGGTCAATTACGCATGACCGAAGACCCAAGCGGTGCGCGTAGTTATTTGTTTTATGATCATGCGGGACGCGTGAATGCAAAAGTGGATGCAGCGGGAGCAGCAACAGTTTATACACGAGACAATGACGGACGAGTGTTAACTGAAACCCGTTATGCCAACACCACGAATAGCAGCGGTTGGTTTAATGGCACCAATGTGACTGAAGCCGGACTCAGTATCGGCACATCAAATGCCAACATAATTATTGACCCCGCCAACGATCGAAAAACCACTTACACCTATGATGAAGCCGGTAGATTAAAAACCAAAATTGAAGCATGGGAAGAACCTGTTAAATATTTTTATGATGGCGCTTCACGTTTGATTCGTACTGAACAGGGTGATCGCATCACACGTTACTACTACGACAAAGACGGCAAGAAAATCGGCATGTTGGATGCCGAACGCTACCTGACCGATTACGAATATGATGCGGCAGGTCGTTTGAAATATAGCCAACGCTATGGATCTATCCAGGCCACTGAAGCACAAGCCAACTGGGACTTTTTCAGCATTCGTGCCACAGTAAACAACGGGCCGCGTTTAACTACGTTCTACTACTATGATGCACAGGGTCGTCAGGTGGGTGTTTTGAACGAACAGGGTTTCCTGACAGAAACCGTCTATGACGAAGTTCTGAACCGCAGACAAACTATCCAATACAAAACGCCTGTAAGTGCAGATGAAAATACACTTTTTTCAACACTAAAAGCGAATGCCGGTGCCAGCTATTGGATCAACACCAATTACGATATCTATGGACGCGTTGACACCATCACCCAACAAAACGGCATGGTCAGTCGTAATGTATATGACTCGGCAGGTCGTTTGGTTCGTCAAATTGATGGTGAAGGTGATGCCGATTGGCGAATCACTCATACCCGATTCAATGCATTCAATGAAGTTACCGGTGTTGTAACTGGCGATGCGGCAGCTGGTTTAACAGTGAACACTGACGCAGGATCAATTGCAGCCGTCAATACAGCTATCAGTAACAATGGCACTCGTTACGATATTGATGGGGCGGGACGTCGAATTGCAGAGTATGGGGCGAATGGGCAAAAAACATTTCTTTTTTACAACACTGCAGGCCAACTGACTTACACCATGAATGCCTTAGGGGAAGTGAGTAAAACCACCTATAACGCTTTTGGGCAAG
The DNA here is from genome assembly GCA_965650675.1 of uncultured Cellvibrio sp. Lineage (GTDB taxonomy): Bacteria > Pseudomonadota > Gammaproteobacteria > Pseudomonadales > Cellvibrionaceae > Cellvibrio. The sequence continues at coordinate 1,359 of CBFGPN010000189.1, read as the reverse complement.
TCAGTGAAACCCGCATTTTTCAAAATCGTTTGCTCTCAGCGGATTTGGCATTATTTACGACAGGTGGTCTGGATACAGTTATTAGTACCAAAGCTGTTGTAAATAGTGATGATCAGGTAGTCAAGACGACTTACAACCAAATGGGTGATATAGCAACTCAGCTAGATGCTGAGAGCTATATCACAACCTACTATTACAGCCTGTTCGGTGAGCTGGGATATCTTCGCCGCACATTAAGCAACAACCCATTGTCAACTGTGGTTACGCAGTATGGTCGTGACAAATTAGGAAGAGAGATTTGGAAAAAAGAAGATTCTGAATGGCTTAACATCACAACAAGTCAAATTATTTATGACGGTTTCGGTCGTATCAAAGATACCTACAACGCAAATGGGCAAATCACCCACACCGATTACCTCGATAACGGGCGTACTATCCAAATCACCGACCCACTCGGTCGCAAAATTAAAACAGAAGTTGATTTCCAGGGACGCACACTGAAATCCACAGATGCATTAGGAAATGTCACCAGCTACAGTTATGACGATGCAGGTCGCAAATTCACTATCACTCATGCCGATGGAAGCAGTATTACTACCTGGAAAACCGGTCGTGGTGAAACCTTAACAGTGCAAGATGCCAATGGTGGTATTACTCAATACGCTTACAACAAAGATGGAAAATTAAAAACAGTTACCGATGCGCTGAATCAAATAATTACTGACAACACTTACGACAATTCAGGTCGTCTTTCTGACAGTAAAGATGCCAACGGCACAGTCACACGCTACAGCTACGATTCTGCCAATCGGATAGTCCAGAAAGCGGTTGATCCAACAGGATTAAACCTGCGCACACACTATGAGTTCGATGGCCAAGGCAGACAAGTATTTGTCACAACCGGTTACGGTACGGCAGAAGCCAGCACCACCGAATACAAATACGACCGCAAAGGTCAGATCACACAAATGATCGTAGACCCCAATGGTTTACATCTCAGAACTACGTTCACCTACGACGGCATAGGCCAAACCACCAAAGTGGAAAAAGGCAACGCTGCTGATCCGTCGCAACAAATCACGATTTACGATTATGACAAACTGGGCAGAAAAACCAGCGAGCGCATTGATCCTTTCGGATTAAACATCACCACGCAGTTCCAATACGACAACGTTGGCAACCTGGTTAAAAAGATTGATGCCAATGGCAATGCGACACAATTTGTGTATGACGGTGCGAATCAGCTGCGCTTTACGGTCAATGCTGAAGGAGCAGTGAGTGAAAATATTTATGACGCAAATGGGAATGTCATTCGTAAAGTGGATTATGCGAACCAACTTCCATCTAATGGTGCATTGA
>CBFGPN010000188.1:0-7429 GCA_965650675.1 uncultured Cellvibrio sp. | reverse complement strand
AGAGTTATAAAATCAGAACCTGATGAGCTATTTATTGATAACGTTAATTTTTTTGTTAAATCCTACTTGATAAGTATTTGTAGTTATCTTGAATCATACCTTCAAGACGTTGCTTTCAATTGTGCACAGGCTATTTCATACAGAATTAAGATGGCGAAAATTCCCCATAATTTCATTCACTGGAGGTTGGATACAGGTATAAAAGCAAAAGATATGAGTTATGCAAATATTGCTTTGCCAGTAACCAAAAAGGATATATCAGATAATATCTCGGCGAATCCATATAAAACAATTAAGTTGTTTCAGTTTTTAGGCGTTGATTTATCCAAAATATATGAATTTGAAAAAAATAAAGAGCTTATAAATACAGTTGTGACAAAGCGAAATAGCATCGTGCATCACAATGATAGGGCTGCAGACATATCGTTTAGTGATTTAATTTCCTACATTGATGTTGTTTTAGAATACATGGGAGCGATTGACGAAAGTGCCTTCCCGAATAGGGTATGAAGTTTTCGATTTAACTCATATCCTGCGCATCGACATCAATCGACCAGCGAACTCTGTGATTGAGCGCGCTGGCTTCCAGTTCTGTGGCTAATTTTGATAATAAGAATTGCAATAATTTTCGTTGATTGCTGTTGATGTGCAATTGGTAGCGGAATCTATCGCCGCGTTTTTCCATCATCGCCGGTAGCGGGCCTAAATAGTGTAATTCTTTTGATGCGGGTTGAATTTTTTGCGCGAGTGATAAAGCCAATCGCAAAAATTCCAGCGAAACTTCCGCACGTTTGCTTTCGGCACGCAGTAGCGCGAGATGACTAAAGGGCGGAAGTTGTTGCTTTTGCCTTTCTTGCAAAATTAATTCGGCCATGGCGTGATAACCGGAATGCACCAGTGTTTGTAACCAAGGGTGATCGGTATGCAAACTTTGAATAATTACATGCCCCGGTTTTTCAGCGCGACCGGCGCGACCTGATACTTGCAACAGCAATTGCCCCATGCGTTCTATGCCGCGAAAATCGGTACTGAATAATCCGGCGTCTGCATCCAAAATCACCACCAGTGTGACATTGGGAAAGTGATGGCCTTTTGCCAACATTTGTGTGCCGATCAAAATACAAGGCTCGCCTTGATGCACAGGTTCTAGCAATCGATTGAGCGAATTTTTTTGTCGTGTGGCGTCGCGATCAATTCGAATCACCGGCGTATTGGGGAATGCTTGTCGTAATGTTTCTTCACTGCGTTCTGTTCCTTGACCTAAAGGATGCAAGCGTGAACTTTTGCAATTGGGACAATTTTTTGGAATGCCGCGTTGATGATCACAGTGGTGACAATGTAAATGCGCAGGCGACTGATGCAGCGTCATGCGTGCATCACAATAACGACAATCCGCCATCCAGCCGCAATCCTGACATTCGAGTGTGGGCGCATAACCGCGACGATTTAAAAACACCAATACTTGTTCGTGTTTGTTCAGCGTTTTGCTGATGCTATCCAGTGTGAGTGGTGACAGGCCGTCATCCAATTGTTGCCCGCGAATATCCAGCAAATGAATTTGTGGCGGCTTTGCATTGCCGGCGCGAGTCGTTAATCGCAAATGTTGATAGCGTTTCTGTTGTGCGTTGTGCAGCGTTTCCAGCGAAGGTGTGGCTGATCCCAAAATTAATGGAATATTGAGTTTGTGTGCGCGCACCACTGCCAAATCGCGCGCAGAGTATCGAAAACCTTCTTGTTGTTTAAACGATAAATCATGTTCTTCATCGATAATAATCATGCCGGGATTTTTCAGCGGCGTGAAAATCGCGGAACGTGTGCCGATAATAATTTTTGCGCGACCATTTTTAGCATCCATCCAGGCGTCTAGTCGTTCGCGATCATTTAAGCCGGAATGTAAGGCAGCAATCGGAACATTAAAACGTCGCAAAAAACGCGAAAGCGTTTGTGGTGTTAAACCGATTTCAGGAACCAGAACCAAAGCCTGTTTGTTATCTTCCAGACAACGTTCAATCGCTTGTAAATAAATTTCGGTTTTACCGCTGCCGGTGGTGCCATCTAACAAATAGGTTGCAAATGAATCTTGTTGGATTTGGTTAAGTGCAGCGGTTTGTTCTGAATTTAATTCGAGTGGTTTTTCTTTTAAAAAGTTTTTACTCGATGTTGTCATCCCCGAAGAACCAGTATCTTTAGATTCAATCTGCTCAGGGATATAGGTTTCAATCAAACCTTTCTCGATCAATGCCTTTATTGTGGGTAAACCGATTTCCAACGCATCAATTTCTACGCGACTCAAATTGTTGTGTTGTTGCAATGCGGATAAAAGAACAGCTTGTTTGCGCGCTCGTTTTAACGCGCCTTCGGGTAAGCCTTTGCCTTGGGTTGTTAATCGGTACCGGGGTTCGATTTGGCTTTTTTGCCATTGGCCTTGTCGCAAGAGTGCGGGCAGGGCAGTGCTGATCGCATCACCTACGGGGCATTGATAATAATCAGCGGCCCAAAGGCAGAGGGAGAGTTGTTCATCGTCCAGTGCGATTTCCGGCCCCAGCCATTCGATTGCCGGGCGCAGTTTCTCTAGTGGTACGTCAGACTGGGTTTTTAGTTCGAGCAGCAGCCCGACCATCACCTGATTGCCAAACGGGACGCGAAACAGTTGGCCGGGTTGCCAAAGTGTTATCTGCTTTGCGGAATCAACCGGAGCCAGATAGTCAAAACAGCGACGTAACGGGGTTGGCAGTGCAAGGCTCAGGATTGGGTTATTAGTCATTCCAGTGTTTCGTGGTCGATCAAAAATACGCAGCATAAGCCAAACGGAAGCAGGTTGCAGGCGCTTTTTCTGCTTGCCTTATAAGCTGGTTCTGATAGTATCGCGCCTCCCAAAAACGACCCTGGTGCGGTACCCGGCAATTGATCGGGCGGCGGCACAACACTAAAGGCCAAAAATCATGAAAGCTGATATTCATCCAAATTATGTTGAAGTTGCTGTCAACTGCAGTTGTGGCAATAGCTTCAAAACCCGTTCTACTATAGGTAAAGATTTCCACGTTGATGTGTGCGGTGCTTGTCACCCTTTCTACACAGGTAAACAAAAAATTGTGGATACCGGTGGTCGTATTGATCGCTTCACCAAACGCTTTGGTAGTCGTATCGCTGCGAAGAAATAATCATTTCTTGCAAATAAAAAAGGCCGCAGGTGCATTACTTGCGGCCTTTTTTATTATGAGTTTTTCGCCCGGTTTTTTTAAAATAATTCATCCGGCAAGGTAATTTGTTCTTCAACAATATCGTCATTACCACCTGCAGATGTTCTGCCTGTGTCTTCGCCCAGAAATACCTCAAAGATTGCATCCGGATCGCTGGGTAAAGCGGGTTTTCCGGTGGTGGGATTGATTCGCAGGGTCACTATTCCGTCTGGTTGGCGCATTAGCTCATCAGGCACACCTTCCAGTGCGGTGCGCATAAAATCAATCCAGATAGGCAAGGCAGCAGAGCTGCCAAACTCGCGTTTTCCTAATAAAGTATTTTGATCAAAGCCTACCCACACACTGGTGGCAATTTTAGGGTTATAGCCTGTAAACCATGTGTCGCGGGGTCCATTTGTGGTTCCGGTTTTACCCGCCAGATCATTACGCTTGAGTACCATTGCTTGTCGTCCGGTTCCGCGTTTGATTACATCCTTCAGCATTGAATCCATCAAATAGGCGATACGCTTATCGATAATTCTTGGGGCATTTTGTTGGCTGTCGTAACTGGGAAGTGGTGGCATCTCTACACCATTTTCCGTGTAAATGGGTGTAGGTAGCGGCTCCTCGCACACGCGACAAACTTTATGAGGTGTTGCCTGATAAACCACCTCGCCCTTGCTGTTTTCTATGCGATCAATCAGGTAAGGCGTTATTTTGTATCCGCCGTTAGCAAATGCTGAATAGGCAGTGACCATTTGCAAGGGGGTAGCTTCATGGGTACCCAGTGCCATGGTGAGATCGCGAGTGAATGCTTTTGAATTGAAGCCAAAGCGATCGAAGCTATCCAGCGCAGCTTGAATGCCCATCATTTGCAATAGCCGGATGGAAACCAGATTGCGAGATCGATAAAGCGCTTGTCGAAGACGTATGGGGCCCAAAAATTTTCCATCGTCATTTTCTGGCCGCCAATCTTTTCCTGAACCGGTATTTTCCAGCACTATGGGCGCATCATTCACTATGGATGCCGGGGTAAAACCGTTCTCAAGTGCCAGAGTATAGATCAGAGGTTTAAAGCTGGAGCCCGGTTGCCTGTATCCCTGAGTGACATGGTTGTAGTGACTTTGTTTGAAATCAAAACCGCCGGCCAATGCTTTGATGGCGCCATCTTCGGGATTAATTGAAACCAATGCAGATTCTACAGCGGGAACCTGACTGAAAATCCATTGATTGTCTGAATTTTTTTGCAGACGAATAACATCCCCTTTTTTCAGAAAGTCTGCACTGGTGTAAGCAGGGCCGCGGCTATTTTCGTTGACGTAGGGGCGAACATCAGACAAACCTTGATCCCAATTAATTTCGGTTAATTCGCCATTGGCAAACATGACACTGATGCTTTTATCTTTTACTTCGATAACAACCACTGGCTCAAGTCCGCCCAGTGTAGGGATGTCTTGTAAAAGATCTTGCCAATCCGAGTAATCCGGTTCTATTGAATCTTCGAATTTTTTTTCAGGGCCACGATATCCATGGCGTTTATCATAAGCAAGCAGCCCATTGACCAGCGATTGCTGTGCAGAAAGTTGTAGTTTGCTGTCCACACTGGTGTACACCTTAAACCCTTCGGAATAAGTGCTTTGCCCGAATTTATCCATTACTTCCTGTCGCGCCATTTCAGCAACATAAGGAGCATCAACTTCAAAAATTGTTCCATGGAAACTGGCTGTGTTGGGTGAGTTTACATTTAACAAATAATTTTCTTTGTCCAAATGTCCCAGCTCATACATGCGTCCCAAAATCCAATTGCGACGTGCCATTGATCGTTTGGGATTGGCGAGCGGATTTAATTTGGATGGTGCAGCAAGGCTGCCGACAATCGATGCGTATTCGGCGGCAGTCAATTGCGTGATATCACGACCATAATAGATCATCGCTGCTGATTGAATTCCATAAGCGCCTTTTCCGAAAAACATTTTATTATTAAAAAGCTCAAGTATTTCCTCTTTGCTGTAATGTCTTTCGATTTCAATCGACAATAAAATTTCATTTATTTTTCGGGTGAATTTTTGATCGCGTGAAAGAAAAAAATCGCGAGCCAATTGTTGAGTAATTGTACTGCCGCCTGATTGTATTTCTCCGGATTTCAATAATTGTGAAGCTGCACGCAACATCCCTTTCAGAGAAACGCCATGATGGTTAAAGAACTCCGCGTCCTCTGCTGAAAGAAGCGCTTTTAAGTAGAGTGGAGGTATCTGTTCGTAGGTCAAAGGTGTGCGACGCTGTTCACCAAACTCGCCAATTAACCTCTTGTCACTTGAATAAATGCGTAACGGCGTCTGTAATTGAACTTGCCGTAACGTGTCAACAGAGGGCAATTTGGGACTCAAGTAGAGGTAAAGTCCTGAAATTGTCACCAAAGTAACACTGACACCGGATAGTAACAGCCACAAAATGATACTTGGGATGGATTTTTTATTGAGCATTTTTTCTATGTGAATTAATGGGTTAGCGAAATTGTTTGAATCGCGGGGCATTATACGGGCTTTTTAACTGTTTACATATCAATTGCTTTGTTGCAGGCTTAAGTTAAAGTGCTATAACATAAACAACGTCTAAGTTACGGAAATAGATAGAAAAATGGGCATTCTAAGTTTCCTTGATAAAAAAGCTAAGCCGGTAGTGGGTCTGGATATCAGTTCCACCTCGGTAAAGCTGATAGAGCTTACGCGCACGGGCGACCGTTACCGCGTTGAAGCCTATGCCGTAAAACCCCTGCCTCCGAATGCAGTGGTTGAGAAGAATATTGCTGATCCTGCAGCAGTTGCTGACGTGATCAAATCTTTGGTGAAGCAGTCAAAGTGCAAGTCCAAATATGCTGCGGTGGCGGTTGCCGGATCTGCGGTTATCACCAAGCTAATTGATATGCCTGCTGATCTGAACGAAGACGCAATGGAAAATCAGATAATTGCGGAGTCGGATCAATACATACCCTTCCCTCTGGAAGAGGTTTTGATCGATTGGGAAATGCAAGGTGTTTCACCTCGTAATCCCGAGCAGGTAGAAGTTTTACTGGCTGCTTGCCGTCGTGAAAATGTCGAGTTGAGACAACAGGTTCTCGCTGAAGCCGATTTGATTGCAGAGAAAGTGGATATTGAAGTTTATTGCATGGAACGTGCATTTGAGTTGATCGCAGAGCAATTGGAAGATCAGGAAGGACAGGTGGTGGCAGTGGTCGATATAGGTGCTTCCATGACCACTTTGAGCGTGATAGTTGATGGTAAAACGGTTTATACCCGTGAACAACTTTTCGGCGGACGACAATTAACGGAAGAAATCCAGCGCCGATATGGGTTGTCTCGCGAGGAAGCGGGATTGGCAAAAAAACAAGGCGGACTACCGGATGATTACGAAATGGAGGTTTTAACTCCGTTTAAAGAATCAGTGGTACAACAAGTTACCCGCTCGCTGCAATTCTTTTTCTCTGCAAGTCAATACAACGACGTTGATTACATTATTTTGGCGGGTGGTGTGGCCTCCCTTGAAGGATTAAGTGGTTTGATCGAAGAAAAAATCGGCACTCAAACATTGGTCGCCAATCCATTTGCCCGAATGTCTGTTTCCTCTCGCGTAAACGCGGTTGCGCTTGCGAATGATGCGCCGTCATTGATGATAGTGACAGGCTTGGCAATGAGGAGTTTCGACTAATGGCAAAGATTAACTTATTGCCCTGGCGTCAGGCCTATCGGGAAGAGAAAAAACGCGAATTTTTATCGATACTGGCTGGTGTTGCGGTGATTTCTGCATTCGCTGCCTTTTTATGGGTGTCAAGCGTTCAATCTGCGATTGAGAATCAGAATTCACGTAACAAATTACTTTCAGATGAAATTGCAAAACTCGAATTACAGGTTAAGGAAATTGCGGACATCAAAAAGAGGCGCGCAGATTTAATTGCACGCATTAAAGTAATTCAGGATTTGGAAGGAACTCGCCCGGTGATCGTTCGTTATTTTGATGATTTTGTCCGTACTATCCCTGATGGCGTTTACATCAATAGTATGGTGAAGAAAGCAGACAAAATTACGATTGAAGGTGTTGCAGAATCCTATAATCGTGTTGCGGCATTTATGCGAAAGCTGGATGAATCCGAGTGGTTTGCGGATCCAAAATTGTCATCCGTCACAGCAGAGCCGAAAGAAGGTGAGCAGGCTAACAGTTTTATTTTAACTGTCAGTACTTCAGCACCTTTGGAA
>CBFGPN010000187.1:0-7510 GCA_965650675.1 uncultured Cellvibrio sp. | reverse complement strand
CCTTGGCAGGGGAGGGAGCAAAAGCAAAATCAAATTCAGCAAAAAAATTGAAAACCTAAAGGAACAAAAATGAAAGTCATCAATATAGCCGATGAAAAACAACGTAACTCGCGGGTAGCATTGGATAATAAAAAGCGTGCGCAATTTACCCGGCGTGTTGATCAACAATTACAGCCGGTTGAAGGTGTGCGTATTGTTAAAGGTTCTTTGGAAACTGATCTCACCAGTTTGACTCGCGAGATTACACCGGAAGAATTGTCGCAGAAGTTAATCGACGCTGATCCGGAAATTGATCTGGAATTGTTTGGCAAACGCATTGATAGCACTGTGCGAATTTATTTAAACAGTGACAATCAACCTGCCGGTGCTGTGCACTTGAAGGAGCGTGTATTTTCAGCATCAGGTGAAATGACAGAGGAGCGTGATTTGCATGAAGTGGAAGCCAATATTAACGGCGAATCACCCCTGAAATGGACTGGACGTTTATTGCCGAAATTGGAATGTGTAAAGAAATTTGTTTTTACCAATGCCTATCAAATCAAACACGTGGATGGTTTAACCTTTGATTTTCTCTATAACATGGCAAAAGATTTGGAAGAAAAACAAAGTTTGTTATTTTTAGGTGCCGGTAAAAAATCCAACGAGCCACTGATTTTGTCGCGTAACGGTAAACAGTTCCGCGCTTTTCTGGAAGGTCGAACCAAAGGTAATGCATATCAATTAATTATGCATTTAACCAATCTCGAATTAAAACCTGTTCCAAAAGAAAATGATAAGGAGAAAGCAGAATGAGTTTTTACGATGCAAAGAAAATGGAAGCCTTGGGCAAGGGTGTGATGGTGGGTCAAGGTGCATTGACTGATTCCGGTTTGTTAAATTTGGCACGCAGCTACAAAAAGAATGTGGCGTCGCGTTATCGATTATTAAATGAAGGCGATATTGCCAGTATTGAATCCACCCAATTGCATGCCTCATTAAAGCTCGATGGCCAATTACATTTTTTGTTTAAATACGGCGACGACTGTTTTCTGTTTAATATTAAAGGTCGTGTGATTACTGGCTTGCCACTACTCGAAGAAGCAAAAAAAGTATTTTCGAAATTTGAAAAAGTGGTTTTGGCCGGTGAGTTATATGTCAATTCCAGCGACTCACGTTCACGAGTTTATGATGTGACTTCTGCTTTAGGAACAGGTGCGGGCGAAAAGGCACAGACGTTATCTTTTGCGGCGTTCGATCTGTTGGAGCTTGATCGCGATAATTGTCGCGCTATGGCGTTTGTCGATAAACAGAAAAAATTATCGGAATTGCTGCCTGCCAATGGTAAATGTCACAGTGTTGAGCACCATAATGTCGATACTAAAAATTTATCGCAGCTCTACAAAACCTGGGTAACGGATGGAGAACAGGAAGGGATTGTCTGTGTAGATGAGCACAATCACACTATTTATAAAATCAAACCCAAACACAATATAGATGCCGTCATTTTAGGTTTTACTGAATCACCGGACGTAGCTGATAGCTTGCGTGTGTTGTTAACGGGGTTGATGCGACCTGATGGTAGTTTTCAAGTTTTTGCAAAAGTGGGTACAGGCTTCGATGATGAACAGCGTCGCGAGTTTTATCACAAACTAAAAGCCATGGCAGTTCCATCGGCTTACCGCACGACTGATCGCAATCACACACTGTTCACCATGGTACGCCCGGAAATCGTTATTGAATTTGCATTCCACGATTTGATTTACGAAAACTCTGCCGGTAAACCGGAAATGAAACCCGTATTAACCTACAGTCCATCTGAGGGTTACAAAGCACAATTGCCACAACCTTTCGTGAGTTTATTGGGTCCGGTTTTTAAACGCATTCGCGATGATAAATCAGTAACACCTGAAGATTTACGTTTAACCCAACTGCAAAGTTTCGTTGAACTGGATAATCTTGAAAAAGGCGCAGAAAGTTTGGATCTTGCCCAAAGTAGCATCCTCAAACGCGAAGTTTATAAAAAAGAAACCAAAGGTTTGGTCAGTGTCCGCAAATTTATTGCCTGGAAAACCAATAAAGAAAAAATTGACAGCAACTATCCTGCTTTCGTTTTTTGTTACACCGATTACAGCCCAGGTCGTAAAGATCCACTGAAAAGAGTTTTGCGAACCGCACCGGATGAGTCCAGCCTGAATGAAATCTTTAATACATTTAAAGAAGAAGAGGTGAAGAAGGGTTGGGCTTTGGCGAGTTAATCCAGAGTAGGGTGGGCAATTTGCCCGCCTGAGTTTTAATTAATATCTCTATGCTCAATCCGTAAATTGCAATTTTGCCAATCGTGCGTATAAAGGACTTTCGATGAGCAATTGCGCGTGTGTTCCCTCTGCAACAATCTCACCCGCTTCCATCACAATAATTCTGTCAGCAGCTTGCACTGTTGCCAATCGATGGGCAATGACCAGTGTTGTGCGATTTTGCGCGGCATTGTCCAATGCTTGTTGTACCTGACGTTCGCTTTCTGCGTCCAATGCACTGGTTGCTTCGTCCAATAATAATATGGGTGGATTGCTTAAAATGGCGCGCGCGATGGAGATGCGTTGTCGTTGTCCGCCGGAAAGTCTGACTCCGCGTTCACCTAAAAATGTATCGTAACCTTCAGGCAATTTTTCGATAAATTCATGAGCAGCGGCCATTTGCGCGGCTTCTTTTACTTGTTCAAGTGTGGCAGTGGGATTTCCGTAGCGAATATTCTCCAATACGCTGCCAGCAAAAATCACCGTTTCCTGAAGTACTACACTAAAGGGTTTACGTGCATCCTGAAAACGCAGATCGCGCAGATCAACACCGTTGAAGATTACGCTTCCAGATTGCGGATCATAAAAACGTAACAGCAATTGAAACAATGTTGTTTTACCTGCACCCGAGGGGCCGACAATCGCAATATGTTCACCGTGACGAATTTTCAATGAGAAGTTTTTTAATGCCAAGGTATCGGGGCGTGATGGATAAGAAAAAAATACTTTATCCAATTCAATTCCGTCACCTGTTAGCGGAAGTGCTTTGGGTTGTGAGGTTTCAACTAAAGGAGAATTCATATGCAATAATTCCATCAAACGATCTGTTGCACCTGCCGCTCTCTGTAATTCACTCCAGACTTCCGTAATGGCGCCTATTGCTCCGGCAGTGACGACTGCATAAATAATAAATTGTGATAATTCTCCTCCGGTCATGGCGCCCGAAAGTGTTTCATGTGCGCCCAACCACAACACAAAAGTGACTGCACCAAAAATCAATACTATAACGATCACCGTTAAAATGGATCTCGTGCGAATGCGTGAGAGTGCAGTCAGGAATGCATTTTCAACGGAAATATTAAAACGATTACTTTCATTGGTTTCCTGTGTGTAGGACTGTACCGTTGGCATTGCATTGAGCACTTCACCCGCTATAGCACTCGAATCTGCTACTCGATCTTGACTGTCACGTGACAGCTTCCGAACTTTTCGTCCAAAAATCAGTATGGGTGCAATCACAAAAATCAGCGTAATTAAAATATATCCCGCCAATTTAGGGCTGGTGACTATCAACATAATGATGCCGCCAATCAACATAAACGCATTGCGCAATCCCATTGAAAGGCTGGTTCCCACCACGGTTTGTATCAATGTGGTATCAGTTGTTAAACGCGAAAGCACTTCCCCGGTTTTGGTGATTTCAAAAAATTCAGGGCCCATGCGTAAAACATGTTTATAAATCGCGCTGCGAATATCCGCTGTTACCCGCTCACCTAACCAGGACACAAAATAAAAACGCAGTGCTGTGGCAATGGCTAAAACAATTGATAATCCAAAAAGCAAAATAAAATATTGATTTAAATGTTCAGTCTGGCCAGAAGAAAATCCGGTATCAATTAAATAACGAAACGCAACCGGCAGGCTTAAGGTTGTACCAGCCGCAACCGCCAAGGCAATAAACGCCCAAATCCAACGCATCCAATAAGGTTTTAAAAACGGCACCAGCCCGAGCAAAGGACTCAAACGTTTTGAAATCGGTATTGATGTTGATTCGGACATAGAGAAATCCAGCGGGAGATTGGTCAACACAGAATGATGTCGAAACAATGGAGGCGGGATATCTGAATACAATGGAAGTAGCGGAATCTAATGACTTTTGTCAGTCTTCGATTGGTTTTACATGCTGAACCTGACGTTTGGTTATTTCAGCCAGATATTGTAAATACTCAGTATCCGTGGCGTTAATAATTTCCCAAGCACGTTTGTAATTGGTATTTTTAGAAGTACTCGAAAACAAAATTTAAGCATTACCTGAGAACTTATATACTTCATCAATGAGTTTTTCAGAAAGAAGATCAGCCTTATCAACCAGACCTATGAGAAATCCTTCAAATACTTCAAGTTTGTCGATTTTTTTTCGAGGATACTTTTTATTTATTATATGCATTAGTAGTGCAGTGTAATCGTGCCCCCGGCAGCTCATCCGACTATCTGAATCGAGGGAAGCTTTAATGCGAAGGAGAGCATCGCAAAAATAGTTTTTTTCGCTCAGTTTGGAATTCTTGCTAAGGTATGCATCAATGTATTTATCTTCATTAAATTCAACTGATTGGTTTACTTGTACATACTTGTTAAAATCTATCCAGCTCAAATTCCAGTTGAGATCAATACTTGTTAGACGTATTGCGTAAAGGCTTCGTAAGATCTGCTGCATTTCATAATAAAAGTTCGGCAATGTTGACGAATATCGACCATACACTAAAGCCATTAGCTTCCTGATAACCTCTTCATTTAACGAATATAATTCTAATGAATTGTAATCAGTAAATCTTAGTAAATGAGAACTTACATTTTCCTTTAAATAGTTAGCATAATCCTTGTCTGCAATAAACATGGAGTTGTCGCTATCGGGTAGTGCTTCAGATATAGCAATTGCAGCAGCGATTATCCTATTTCTATTAGATCCTTTGTCCAGACCATACTTATCTAATATTTCATCAGGTACACAGATATCATCCACAGCGTATATTTCCAACTTGGTCTCTAGTCCCGCTCCTGTAATCCATTGAAAGAATGATTTATCTGAACTACCTTCTACGTAAATATCCTTTATAGATTTTTCTAAATCATAAATGGCAATTATCTCGTCAATGTGTCGCTTATACTCCATAACTTGTTACTCACGCCTATTCTCAAGCTTGACCACACGCGACTTATGTTTAGATAGGATTTCAAAACTGTGTGTTGAGAAGATAAATTGTATGTCATTATCTCCGATGCATTGAATGAGAGCATCAATTAGCATTCTCTGCCATTTAATATTAAGAGATATCTCGGGCTCATCTATCATCAAAATACTAGGAGAGCCACCGGTAACGATGCTAGTACAAAATAGTAAAAGTAGATGTCTTTCGCCTGATGAAAGCATATGTGGCTTAAGAAGTTTTCCATTTGGGTTCCAAATCTGGATTCCATTTGTTACGTCGTATGTCAGCTTTTTATTTGCATAAAAACGACTAGCGACAGTTACAAATGTATCGATTCTTTCATAGATTTCCAGCATGGCTTTATGCTTGGTTTCTATGCTGTCTAAGTAAGGAGTCAATACATCAATGATCAGACTTAATGTATCCTCGTCAGTCGTTTTCAAAAACGAAAGGATATCTTTACCATCGAATTCGGCAAGAAGTCCATAGCTTGAAAATTTTTGTGATTGCTCTTGTAGCTCATTTACTTTTTTTTCAATGTCATTTTTCGAAGAAATATTTTTTGATGATGCCTCTCCTGAGTCAGAGATCCTTTTTAGAATCTGCTTATATATATCATTGACCCCAGAATCTCCCTTAGAGCTACTTCCGATCACTCTGCTTCTAAACCAGTCTTCGGTAGTCTCAATTGACTCAGATAGCAACTGTTTTGCAATATCTTCGGGAGTTTCTGCCGCGTCAAGACGCTCATGTCGAAGCATTCCGGGTTCGTCAATTCCTACATTCTTTAGTCTCAGGGCGCGGCGTCGAATGGAATCGACATTACTCAAGTTTCCGCCAGCTCTTTGAATTGCCCTGTCATCGGACAAAAGGTAAAGCGAACAGTCTAAATCTTTCAGAGCAGGTTCGACGTTCTCATGCAAGCTGTCATTACCTCCGCTTGACGTCCTAGACAAAATGGTTGCCTCAACTGGCTTCTTCCCGGTTCTTTTAACGCTAAGAGTATATTCGCCGCTACCGGCTACTTTTCGGGAAGCTTTTACAATAGTTCCGTCATTAAACGTAACAGAAAGCTCTTTAAATTCTACATCGAGTAAGTGACTTTTGTGCCCTTGTTTTGGGTTTGGCGCTAACATGTGAAAGGCTAATCGTAAGAGTGTGCTTTTACCACTGCCATTATCTCCGTAAAAGATTGATATTTTTTCATCTTCTGTACTTCCTTGAACTCCCAATTCAAGCGTATATTCATACAGCCCGAATAGATCTTTAACTCCTATGCTCGAAATTCGAGTCAGTTTGTTCTTAGTCATTATCATTCCTCATAAATTAGGATGCTCTATAAGTTTTCATGCGCTGAATAGATTATTCCAAATTAAAACTATTCTACGGCATCAAAAGAACAGCGTAGTTACAAAAAGATACAGTTCAATAAAGTAGAAATTTAATTAGAACAAACACCATCGATGTATCGCCTTTTAATCTGCCAACTTAGTCTGGTGAATCATGTGAGACGAGGATACCCATGAGGTTTGAGGGATGCAATAGGTTTGATGATATGGGGCCAGCCTACAAAATCCCATGCCCCAACCCATCCAATTCCTTTTTAACTTCTCGCCACTCCGGCATCACCTGATCCAATAAACGATAAAACTTTTGGCTGTGATTCATTTCGGCAATGTGGCAAAGCTCGTGCAGAATTACGTAGTCTATGCAGACGAGTGGGGTTTTGATGAGTTGGGTGTTGAGGCGGATGCTGCCGGACGTGGAGCAGCTGCCCCAGTGGGATTTCATGGTCCGGATGCTGACAGTTGGTCGCTTGGTGACCCAAAAGGTTTTTGTTAGTAATAAGGTAATTCTTGCATCAAAAATCAATTTGGCTTCTGTTTTGTACCAAGCATTTAATATCGATTGAATTTTATCGGCATCAGTATTTTTGCTGTGAATCTCGATTATGTTTTCTACAAGCGTCACTTTATTTTTTGATGATTGAACAATCTTGATTGGGTAATCAATACCTAAATAGGGATGCAATTCGTCATCACAAAACTGTTTGGGTGTTTGTACCGGGATTTGTTCAGAAATTTTTTTGAGCTGTTCTTGAATCCAGTTCAGTCTTTCCCGAACGGCTTCTATAACGGCTTTATTGGAGACATATTTAGGTGCGGAGGCAACTACCTGTAGATCCCGATTAATCTTGATCAGTATTTTTCCTTTTACGCGCGTGTTGAGTGCGCGGCTAAAAGTCACCAACAAATCGCCCTGATGGAAGCTCAGGGTTTTGTATTTATTGGTGTTATTGGATTCAGCTTC